>CAZDYR010000153.1:0-6136 GCA_964509625.1 uncultured Smithella sp.
GATGCTATCTGCTATAAAATTGCCATGCAGACACCCTTTCGCCTGAACGATGTTATTCTGGTTGTCGTTGTCATTTCATCCATGATCGCGGCCATTGTTTTCCCGGATTTTGCTTCCCGATTTCAGATGTTTCCGTTCTATTGTCTGATGATTAATTTTTTTCTGAGCTACCTGTCGATCGATTTTGCGGATGTCTGGAAAGCGCTCAAGGGCCACAGCGGGCACATTCTCGTGTTCACAGTGATGAAGCTGGTCATTCTGCCGGTTGTCATCTATTTTGTGTTTTATTTTATCGCTCCTCAGTACGCGCTCTCGGCCCTGCTGTTGACCGGTGTTTCTGCCGGGGTTGTTTCACCCATGATCTCGAACATGGTGAAGGGCAACAGTTCCCTGGTCCTGGTGGTGGTGGTGATTACCTCGGCACTGGTCCCGTTTACACTGCCGGCGCTCATCAAATTTGTTGTGGCGAAAGAGGTGGTGATTTCTTTTTTACCCATGCTTAAGATGCTGGCTACAGTGATTTTTATTCCGATTATCATCGTTGAAATTATCCGTTACCTGATACCCAGGCTTGTTGCTCCGATTCTAAAAGTTCAGTTTCCCGTCTCTGTTTTGATGTTTGCCCTGATCAATCTGGGCGTTTTCTATCGCTACGCGCCGTTTTTTAGAAAAGAACCGTCCGTCATTGTGATGGCGACGGTAGTGGTTTTTATCTTGGCGGCTATTTACTGTGTGGTCGGGATTTTTTTCTTCCGCAAAGGGCCCGTCGAGAATCAGCTGGCCGGCGCGGTTATGCTGGGCAATATCAACAATGTGCTGGTCATTGTTTTTTCCTCCGAGTTTTTCGGCCCCGTCGAACCGCTGGTTGCCGCCATGTACATGATCCCTTTCTTTGTGCTGGTGATTCCATTGCGCTACTATCGCCACCGGAAAACAAGAGCAGCATGAGGCAAAAGGATCAAGGCGAAAAGTAATGGGTAATAGGCAATGGGTAATGGGTAATGGGCTATGGGTCATGGGTAACAGAAACTGCATACAGGAGGCGGTATGATACATTTCAGAATTTATTCCGACTACATCTGACCTTTCTGTTATATCGGCAAGGGCCTTGTCGACAAACTGAAAAAGGAATACCCGATTGAAGACGAATGGGTCAGCTATGAACTGCATCCGGAGACGCCACCTCAGGGCATGCTTCTTTCCGAGCGTTTCAGGGGCATGGATCTTGAGCCGTTTTACGCGAACTTGCAGGCGCGCGGAAACGAGTTAGGAATTGTTTTTAATCGCCACACACTTCTTTCCAATTCCAGAATGGCGCTGATGGCCTCCGAATTTGCCCGCGATACAGGGCGTTATGACGCGTTTCACGAAAATATTTTTCATGCGTATTTTACGGAAAGCCTGGATATCGGCCATCCGGATATGATTGCCGCCGTCGCCGCCAAAAGCGGTCTGGATGCGAAAGAGACAATCGCTGCCGCAGGCGGCGGCTGTTATGCATCGCGCTTGGATGAAGCCAGAAGGGAAGGGCAGTTGCTTGGATTAACGGGCATACCTCTGTTTATTATTAACGACAAATACAAAATCGTCGGCGCCCAGCCGATAGACGTGTTCCGCAACTTCCTTGGTCAGTTTAAATGAGAATCCGGAAGTGAAAGTCAGGAGCATGTCGCGAAAGCAGCTTGCGCGGTTTGTCTGTCCCCGCAACACAACGCTTCCGGCCGCAATATTTCATTCATGATTCTCTTGGCCAAGACCCGGTACACCTGCGGAATTATATGATGGTAGAATAAAGTTAAAAATAAAATGCGTTCCTGTATTCACCGCACGGGAGAGGCTTCCTGTATAAATCCCGCTTTCGGGTTTTATTTGATCCGGCGGCTGTTCCCATGCTTCATCATCACTTGTCAAAATCTTCAATATTCATAGGCTCCGATATCCACGGCGCTTCCCTGCGGCCTTGAGCGTCCTTCAATATCGATAGGGGGCGCAAGTTCGGAACTTCCTGCGTTGATCGGCGCAGCGCCCGCCTTGAGATGTAAATTGAAATTTAAATAGTCCGCAAAAAGATCGGCATAGGCGGCATAACTCGGTATTCGATAATTGTGGTCCTCTGTCGCGCCCTCGCCGACCTGAATGGTTTGTGCGATATTATTGCGCATGAGGCAGTTGGAGCTTGGCGTGCCGTCTTTACTGTTGACAAAAGCGATTTGGGGCGGGCCGGGAGTAACATTGTTCATATCAATCACGGTATTGTTGACGATGCGGCTGTTTCTCGCGCCGTAAAGCGAGATGCCGTGCCAGTGGTCGGTAATAATAACATTGTTTTCCACAATCCAGTCAATGTAAGGCCCGTCAAAACATCCAATGCCCTGAAGCGGCGCCCGAAAAGGCTGATTCGGATCGGTATAATTAATGATTTTATTTCCCCTCAGCACCACGCGCTGGGGCGGCGGTTCCCCATCGATTGCCCAGGATTGAAAGCCGTCGGAGTGATTTTCATTGACCTTATAGAGATTTTTGACCACGTTGTATTCAAAGAATATATCGCTGCCGATACCACGCATGCCGTCGCCCGCAAAATTCTCGACGGTGTTTCCGTAAACAAGCGCATAGTTGCCGAGTAAAGAAATCCCGAAATTGACATTTTTAAAATAATTGCGTCTCAGCGTTATATTGTTTCCGGACACCCGGATGCCGTCGCAGGATTTTGTGTCCCAATCGGTTTTATCGGTCGTTGACCAGGATGTTGACGAATCCGGCACCGTGTAAATGGTACAGTCATCGACCGTAATGTTGTAGGTAGGCCCGGACCAACTGTGAGACACCAGATGAATGAGCGGGTATGGCGTCGTGTATCCGCTATCGGGCCTGACCGTCAGCCCTTTGAATCGCCACTTGCTCCCTGCGACAACTTCAAGCCGGGAAACGGTTGCGCCCGCTTCGGCAATGACATTGATGTAATCTTCGTTGAAATACTTTGCGATATTGATGCTGCCGTGGTGGCCTGCTTTCAGAATAATCGTGTCGCCGGCCTTGACCGGTGCGCCGGAATTTTTTATCTTGAGCTCTCCGCCCTCCGCATAGGGAGCCGAGACCGGTTCGCGCGATTCGATTTTATTGTTTTCGATCACCGCCTGAAGGGTGTTCCAAGGCGAAGAAGCACTGCCGCTGTTGCCAATGGCGCCTGTTGCCGGATCGACATAAAAAACATTACCGGTTGCGGTCACTTCTATTCGGTCGATTTGCTCAGGATAGGTGCTGCCTGTAAAAGGCGCGCTTGAATTGCCTGTCGCACCTGCGCTGCCTGTCGCCCCGGATTGTCCGCCGCCTCCACAACCTGCCCAGACCAATGCGCACCCCATGATGATCATGACTGACAAAATCCTTTTTTTCACAGTAAACCTCCGGCTTTTTACTGCAATAACACATGGACAATACAAAACAGGGGCTTGAAGAATAAGCCTCATTCCCAATCCCGCTTAAGCCCGACGAGTCTCGATTATCCGCATCTTGCGGCGGGATCGTTCATTTCACAATATATTTTCACAGTAAAACAGGCGGAATCAAAAGTTTCGCTTCAACTCTGTCTGTCGATTGGGAATGAAAGTGTATTACCTTTTTTATCAGGCATAATTCAAGGAGAAATTTGTGAAGATTAAAGTAAATGGATGGCAGGATGCGGAATATGCGGTCAGACTCAAAAAATGAGGTGCCAAATCTTCGATCCTGATAGTTGAAGACAATATTAACTTTTTTGCCTTTTTATCGCTGGATGCCGGTTTTCTCCGGCAGGAAAACCAGCATGATATTTTCTTCATCACGACACAGTTTTGTCGCTTGTATATCTTAACGGGAATATAAACCGGGCCGGATCAGCAGCAGCTCCAGAAGGTTGATGAATCACGGCGTCTGTTTATTGCAATTCAAAAATCAATTTCCTTCCCGCTCCCGGCCGGTCAAAAATGATTTGCTTTTTTGACATTTTTCGACTTTGATATGGGCGCTGTGAAAATAAGGACAAAGGAGACAATGAATGAACGACAGTAGTATGACCAGGAACAAGAAGCTCATCTCTTGGGTGGATGAAATGGCCAAAATGTGCAAGCCGGAAAAAATCTACTGGTGTGACGGTTCCCAAAATGAATATGACGCCATGATCAAGACGATGGTTGATTCGGGACTGGCCACGCCGCTGAATCCCGCCAGACGCCCTGACTGTTTCCTTTTCCGATCCGATCCTTCCGACGTGGCACGCGTTGAAGATCGTACCTATATCGCTTCCAAAACAAAAGATGAAGCGGGACCGACAAACAACTGGATCGATCCGGATGAACTCAAAAAAACCATGAAAAGCTTCTACGAAGGCTGCATGAAGGGCCGTACGATGTACGTGATTCCGTTCAGCATGGGGCCGGTCGGTTCGCCCATCGCCCAGATCGGCATTGAAATTACCGATTCACCCTACGTTGTCGTAAACATGCGCATTATGACCCGCGTGGGCCAAAAGGTTCTGGATGTTTTGGGCGATAATGGCATATTTATTCCCTGTCTGCACTCGGTGGGCAAACCCCTGGCCGAAGGGGAATCCGACGGCGGCAAATGGCCCTGCGCTCCGATTGAAAAAAAATACATTTCCCATTTTCCGGAAGAGAAAACGATCTGGTCCTACGGTTCCGGCTACGGCGGAAACGCTCTTCTGGGTAAAAAGTGCTTTGCGCTGCGTATCGCGTCGGTCATGGCCAGAGAACAGGGCTGGATGGCCGAACACATGCTGATTCTCGGCATCACCAGTCCCGAAGGCGAGAAGAAATACGTGGCCGCCGCTTTCCCGTCGGCCTGCGGCAAGACCAACCTGGCCATGTTGATTCCCACCATTCCCGGCTGGAAGGTTGAATGTGTCGGCGACGATATCGCCTGGATGAAATTCGGCGCCGACGGGCGTCTGTATGCCATCAACCCCGAAGCGGGATTTTTCGGCGTCGCCCCCGGCACATCGGCCGCGTCGAATTACAACGCCATGAAGACCATTGAAAAGAACACCATCTTTACCAATGTTGCTCTGACCGAAGACAATGACGTCTGGTGGGAAGGCATCGGTTACGACGCTCCGGCCGGTAAAATCATCGACTGGACCGGCAATGTCTGGACCAAAGGCAGCGGAAAAGCCGCGGCTCATGCCAATGCCCGGTTTACAGCACCGGCCCGACAGTGCCCCGGTATCGATCCTTCCTGGGAAGATCCCAAGGGCGTGCCCATCAGCGCGTTTTTATTCGGCGGCCGCCGCCCGAGCACCATTCCGCTTGTGCATCAGGCGATGAGCTGGAATCACGGCGTGTTCCTCGGATCGATTGTCGGTTCCGAAATCACCGCCGCGGCCATTTCCGCGAACATCGGACAGGTACGCCGCGATCCTTTCGCCATGCTGCCTTTCTGCGGCTACCATATGGGCGACTACTTCAAACACTGGATCAATATCGGAACAAAAACGTCGGAAGATAAACTGCCGAAAATTTTCTGCGTCAACTGGTTCAGAAAAACGGATGACGGCAAATGGCTGTGGCCCGGCTACGGAGAAAACAGCCGCGTACTGAAGTGGGTTTTTGAGCGTTGTGCGGGTAAGGGCAAAGCCAATGAAACACCGATCGGCTATATGCCCGCCGAAGACGCGATTGACACGGCCGGTCTGAATATCAGCACGGCTGATATGAAAGAACTTCTGAGTGTCAATAAAGAAGAATGGAAAGAGGAAGTTGCCGGCATCCGCGAACATTACGCCAAATTCGGCAACCGTCTGCCGGTTGAACTGTCCACGGAACTGGAAGCGCTGGAGAAAAGGCTGGCCTGATTAACAGGCTTTTGAGCATTGGTGTAAAGGCCGACAGCAAATCCATGAAAAGACAGGTTTGCACTTGAACCATCAGATGGTCGAATGCGGCCTGTCTTTTTTCTTTGCGCTTTCAAAAGGAGACAAGCCCTTGAGCCGCCTTTACTCCCGTCGATTCTCACCATTCACTATCCACTATCCAATAATTTAATTCTTGCATTGTCTCCGGGACTTTGTATAATTTTTTCCCGGTTTTCAATCCCGCTTAAGCGGGACGCGTGTTGATTCTCCGCAGCTTGCTGCGAGGTG
>CAZDYR010000154.1:0-6084 GCA_964509625.1 uncultured Smithella sp.
GCTTATGGTTACGCCCGGCATACCCAAAACCAATATTAAAAAAAGGAGGATAGAAACATAAATTTTCATCATGAGAAGTCGCCAGTCAACAATCATTCCAACCCATAAACAAAGGGCACTAAAATAAATTTTAAAGTTCAAAAAAGGCAGAGTCATTCGACTCTGCCTTTAAGTCAACCACCTCGAAGCAAGCTCACAAGATAGAAATCAACAACATCATATCGCAGCATACTCCAGAGAATTAACGCTCGTCGGCCTCAAGCGGAATGAAATCACCTTGAGCGCGTTTCTTGAATGATTTGTCTTACATTTTGTCAACAATTGCCTTTCTTTTCTGCTCATATTCTTTATCCGTCAGAAGACCCTCATCTTTAAGCTTCTTTAACTCTCTTAATTGCTGAGCGTATCCAAAAAACTCGGGATTCTTTTCCTGAACGGATGAATTGGCCGATTCGAGGAAATTAGGTTTTGTTGTCTTTGCAGAACTGTCGGAACGGTTTTCTTTAATTGCGGAATCAGTTGTTTTAGACAGATCAGGTTTTATTGTCTGTGAAGAAACTGAAGGATTGGATTTTATTTCTTCATTTGATTCTTTTAATTTCAAAAGTTTCTCAATTTCCTGTTTTGCGGCAGCGTCCTTAACAGCAACTATTCTAATAGGATAATTGCGTTTATCTCTCATCAGAGATGATAGATAATCCAGACTCCCGCCCTCCCCTTCAACGATTCGAAAGTAATATACTTCCCCGGAGGCTACCGCAATCGGTGACGTTAGGTTTGCTGTACTGTGATAAAAAGAGCTTGGACTCTGCGCGGAGACATGATGCTTCCCCGGTTCGACATCGACAAAAACAACACCCCCGTCCTTATTTAAATATTTGCTCTTATTGCCTACCATAAAGTTGATATCAACCTTTAAGCCATGACCAATAAGAAATACCCTGCCTTTACCGGCTTCAGGTGCCCACAGGTTAATGCCCGCTTCTAATAAATCACTTATGACACCTCTTTGCCTGCAAGCCAGTGCCATATCCAGAACGGTTTCGCTGTCCGGATTTTTCGCATGGATGTCTGCACCATTCTTAATAAGCAGTTTGATGATATCGGAATTATTCGAACCATGATCACAGTTTGATTTTACAGCCGATAATAAAGCATTATATCCTTTTGTATTTCGGGTATTAACATCCGCGCCTTCCTTTATCAGCATCTTGACTTTTTCGGTGTTAACCGAATTGACCGCAGTCATGAGCCGGGTATTGCCATTTGAGTCTTTAATGTTTATATCATCAACACTTGCTGAGGCATTGATGATTGGTGTCACAGATACCAGAATTGCCGTTACAAAGTATAATAATGATCTGTAATAAATTTTCATACGAACTCCTCCCCTGTAATAAATGTCATGATTTTACTTATACTGATTAGTTGGATTTGATCATAGCACTATTAATTTTTTTGAAAAGAAAAAAACGACATTTAATTGGTGATGAATTTAAATCAGAGACTTTATCACGATGGGGGCTTTGTTGATTGCGGAGAGTTATAAAAGATCCGGATAGAATCGAGCATGTTCCGAAAATCAATGCATTGGTACCTGGGGTGGGAATTGAACCCACACAATCACAAGGATCGAGGGATTTTAAGTCCCTTGCGTCTACCAGTTCCGCCACCCAGGCCCAGAGTGCGCTTTATGAAAGAAACTGTGCGGCTTATATTATTTTTAGTTTGAGGTGTCAAGGATTTGATGTCAGCCTATCGGGTCCGGAAAAGCATATTTCCATTTTGTTTCTTGAAGCATGTCCGGGTTTTATGATAAGTATCCGTGTACTGGAAGGATAAAAGCATGCAGGACATAGACCTCATCATTTGCGGCGGAACAGCCCTGCTTATGGATGATCTGGATACCCGTCTGGAAGAAGCGGCCATCGCAGTCAATAATTCTATCATCGTGGATGTGGGTAAAAAAGAGAAAATCCTCCCCCAATATGCCGCTAAAAAAATGATCAGCGCAGAAGGCTCCCTGATCATGCCCGGCTTGATAAACTCCCACACACACGCGGCAATGACCTGTTTCCGCGGGATCGCCGACGACCTGGCATTGATGGATTGGCTCAACAACTATATCTTCCCGGCCGAAGCCAGAAATGTCGATCCTCACCTTGCCTACTGGGGCTCCCTGCTGGCCTGCGCTGAAATGATCAAGTCCGGCACCACGACTTTCTGCGATATGTATATATTCGAGGAGGAAACGGCCCGCGCAGCAAAAAAGGCCGGTATGCGCTGTCTTGTAGGTGAAGTGCTTTTCGATTTTCCCTCTCCGAACTGCAAAACGCCGGCAGAAGGTCTGGCCTGCACTCGCCGGCTTGCTGAAAAATGGCGGGACGACCCTCTGATTAACATTATTGTTGAACCGCACGCTCTTTACACCTGCTCACCCGAGCTCCTCCGGGATGCCAGAATCATCGCTGACGAGTACGATCTGATGATGGGAATCCATTTTCTGGAGAACAAAGCGGAACGTGATCAACTTGAAGTAAAGTTCAAAAAAAGCCCGGTAGCTTTTCTGGATGACATCGGTTACCTCAACGAAAAGCTGCTTGCGTTTCATTGCGTGTGTCTTTCGTCGGAAGACCTGAAGCTTTTCGCACGACACGGCTGCAAGGTCTCTCACAATCCCGCCAGCAACATGAAACTGGCCAGCGGAATAGCGCCCGTGCCGGACATGCTCGATGCCGGGATTACCGTCGCCCTGGGCACGGACGGCTGCGCGAGCAACAACACCCTCGACATGATCAGGGACATGTCCACGGCGGCCCGGCTTCACAAAGTCGCCCGTCTTGACCCGACGGTCATGGACGCGCGTACGGTTTTGCGCATGGCAACCATTCAGGGCGCGAAGGCACTGAATCTGGATCACGTCACGGGCTCGCTGGAAATCGGCAAAAAAGCTGATATCATCATCCTGAATCTCGGCAAACCTCATCTGACTCCTATCTATAGCGCATATTCTCATCTGGTATACGCTGCAGGAGGGGCCGATGTCGATACGGTGATCATCAACGGCAGCGTCGTAATGGAAAACCGCCGATTGCAAACGATTTTCGAGTTGGACGTCATGAATGAAGTTCGAAAAATTGCCTGTAAAATCAAAAAAAGCATGAATATGTAAAGGAAAGGACCAGAAAATGTTCCTGAACAAACAGAGGTGTTTATTCACCGCAATTCTCATCGCGATTTCCATTTGCCTTCCGGCCGTGCCTTTCATGGCCGCAGCCACTGTCAGAGAAGTGACCCTTTTCCCTCAGTCTGCAAAAGTTGAGGAAACGGTCAAGATAAGCCACCCGTCCGCAGGCTTAAATAAAAATCAGGTAACCATTGTCTTACCGCCTCAGGCCGATCCGGAATCTCTGGTGGTCTCACCGCCTTCGACAAAAGGAGTGAGAATCGACGACATCCGGGTAACCCCCGTAACGCGTTCCGATGAAGACAGGATCGCCCAGTTGCGCACCCGGCTGAAAAATACCCAGAATGAAAAAAAGGAAGCGCAGGCCAAATTGAAGGCCTTGGATGTTCAGCTTCAGTTCTGGCAGGCTCAGACCAAAACGAAAACCAAGACCGTCGCCGAAGCGGATAACCTTGCTACCGCTATCGGCAGAAGCAGCCGAAAAATATATTCTGAAATGAATGTGATTGAAGCGGAACTGGAGAAACTGGACAAACAGATTAAAGAGCTTCAGGATAACCTGAATCAGGCCGCCGGAAAAACTCAAAAAGCTTATGAGGCTTCGATTACCCTATCCGGCAGCCTACCCGGTGAATTCATCCTCAACTACAGTTACATACTGGGCGGTTGCGGCTGGCAGCCTCTTTACCGCCTGGAAGCACTGCCTTCATCAAACAGCATCGTTTTTTCTTGGGACGCGGAACTTTGGCAATCCGCGGGAGAAGACTGGAAGTCTGTCCAGATTCACCTTGCCACGCTGCAGCCGGCCCGGACCATCACACCCCAGGAATTGCCTCCGTGGATCATCAAACCCCAAACAGCCGTGATCTATAAATCATCACGCAAATTAAAGTCCGCTCCGGCCGCGCTCGAAGCAATCCAGGCAGACGACGCTTCCGGAGAATCAATGCCGTCGGAAAGAACCAACACCACCTACTCAGTCTGGTCAGTCGGCAAAAAAACAATGATGGCGGGCAGTCGCCAGCGTTTGAAAATCAAAGATGAAACCTGGCCCGCTCAATTTCTTTTTCTGGCCCGCCCCAGTCTTTCACCGCAGGCCTTTGTTCAGGCCAGGATCAAACTTGCCAATCCCGTTGAAATACCCTCCGGACAGGCAACTTTTCTGATTGACGGAGCGTTGGTCGGCAAGCGTGAATTTGCCCTGGCCGGCACGGAGACGGATATCTACTTTGGCAACAGCCCTTTCATAGCCGTCAGCTCTTTAACCCTGACCGACACATCCGGTGCCTCGAGAATTTTCCAGACCAAACAGACGCGGCAATGGCTTTGGCGTATCGAAGCCAAAAATTCCGGAGGCGCGCCTGTCCGGCTGCGCATTGAAGAGCCTGTGCCTCAACCCCGGGATGAAAGGATCAAGCTGAGCTTTAAACACAACCCCGAACCATCAGAAAAAGACGCCGCAAAATTTGTGTGGCTTTTGGATTTACCCGCTATGCAGAAGAAAGACATTGAAACCGGCATTGACCTGGAAGCACCGGCCGACATGCATCTCGATTTTGGCTGGCGCCGGTAGTCAATTTGCGTTTCCGCTCTGATCTTAGTCAGTTGAATTTGCGCCGCCCTGCAAAGGCAAGAAAGCCCCGTTGCTAATGACCACTGATCATCTGCGCGATGATGTTCTTCGTTCGGTCGATAATCTTCTCATAGTATTTATTATTCCGCTGGATGTAATAATGCGTTTCAACCCCCGGAGATATCTTTCCGACCCTGACAAAAGACGATTTCATTTTCTCCACGGATGAAAAACGCCGAACAAAGAGCTCTTCCCAGTTGTTTTTATAGACAATGCTGATGTTCTGAATATCCCTGTCGGCGGATGCTTCTTCAAAACTGATAATCACCAGCATTTTATGAATGCTTTCTTCCTCCAGAAATCTGCTGAAATGCACCTGAGCGATATCGTATGTTCCGAACACATTTCGCATCATTTTACCCACATTGATGATTTCCTGGACGGTAACCGACGTCGGGTTAGGCTTCATTCTGATTTGCTGGGGATCAAAGATACCGTTCCACGCGATATAGGCCAGACAAAATACCATGTCTTCATTGGCGATAATGGTGGACAACGAGTCATGAGACGCGAAGACCTGCCAGATGTCATCCTTGAATGCAAAAGTCATCGCCGGAAGTTTCACGTTTTCCGAAGAAATATGCAGAATAGGAACCTTGAAGTCTTTGACGGACATGGAGGAGTCCAGTTTACGCCCGATAATGGTCAAATCATCCGGTGCGATGTACCCCCGCATTCCTTCTTGGATGTCAATAATGTCCCGATAGATTCCAGTGACGTATTCAAACATCAAACCGCCGAATTCGACCTGCGCGTCCAGGTTCCAGGATTCGAATTCATTGAGTTCATAAATATGCTGGCGATCAATCTTGTATTTTTTAAAGACGGAACCGGCCACTTCATCCTTCTGGCCCTGCTTCTTGGACATTAATTTTAAATCATAGCGTAAGTAAAAGCATTTTTTTATGAATTCGAAATGATCTTCCTGGATACGGGTCGAAAAGTATTCCAGCATTTCCTGCATGGTAAACACACTGGGATCGGCCAGCGTCGCCTGATTATCCGGATTCAGCACCTGCCTTCGAAATCTGTTGCACAGCAGTTCATCCTGCGGCGTTTCCAGAAACATTTTCAGAAGCAGCATTTTAATGATGGATTTCAGGGGATGCGTCAATGATTTGTTAAGCTGCCAGAGCGCGGCACCGTAGTATTCGGATTGTTCCACATGTTCCAGATTGCCAAAATCAATCAGATCGTATTCCCCAAAGCCACTGTCCCGGTTCTGTTCAAAAGCCTGCTCGTAATCTACCGGCCCCTCCGGGTC
>CAZDYR010000155.1:0-6072 GCA_964509625.1 uncultured Smithella sp.
GGATATTATAAAACATAAAATAATATTTCACCCTGGACACGATCCTTTATAGAGCAAGGTTACAAAAGGGGGATATCTACGATGCCGTCAGACAAAGCCATCTATGTCACACAGCCTTTTCTTCCTGCTCTGGAAGAATATATGCCGTATCTTGAGCAAATATGGGATAGTAAATGGCTAACGAACGGCGGGCCGTTTCATCAGGAACTGGAAGAAAAATTATCCAATTATCTGGGCGTGGATCATCTGGCCTTATTTGCCAACGGCACGCTCGCACTGGTGACGGCGCTTCAGGCCCTGCGGATTACGGGTGAAGTTATTACTACGCCTTTTTCATTTGTTGCCACGGCTCATTCCCTATTGTGGAATGGCATTAAACCGGTTTTTGTTGATATTGATTCCGGGACATTCAATCTGAACCCGGACAAGATCGAAGCGGCGATCACCCCCCAGACGACCGCCATTATGCCGGTCCATGTGTATGGCAAGCCGTGCGATGTGGAAAAGATACAGAAAATTGCAGATCTCTACGGGCTGAAAGTTATCTACGACGCGGCACACGCATTTGGCGTCCGATACAAGGGCGAGAGTCTTCTAAGGCACGGAGACTTGTCAACGCTGAGTTTCCATGCGACAAAAGTGTTCACAACCTTTGAAGGAGGCGCCATCATTTGCCCGGACGCGAAAACAAAGAGGCGAATCGATGATCTTAAAAATTTTGGCTATAACGGCGAAGTGACGGTTGTTGCACCGGGTATCAATGCCAAGATGAATGAATTGCAGGCGGCCTTCGGCCTTTTGCAACTTAAGCACATCGATCAGGCCATCCAAAAACGGAAAGAGATAGACGCTCAATTTCGAGAATTGCTTTCAACCGTCCGGGGAATTTCCTGTCCGCCGGTACCGCCGGATACGATTTACAACTACGCATATTTCCCGATCATCATTGAAAAAGAATATCCCCTATCACGTGATGAACTCAATAATAAGCTGCGGGTTCGTGGAATTTATCCCAGAAGGTATTTTTATCCGCTGATCAGTGAATTTCCAATGTATCGCGGGTTGCCGTCGGCGGCGCAGTCAAATTTGCCGGTCGCGAAAGCGACGGCGGATCGCGTGCTGTGTTTGCCTGTTTATCCAGCCCTGGAACATGATGCCGTGATGAGAATTGCGTCCATTATTGCGGAGAAGTGATCATGAAGCTCGGCATTATGCAGCCCTATTTTTTCCCTTACATAGGATATTTTCAATTAATGAATGAGGTCGATGAATTTGTCGTTTACGACAATATCGAGTTCACAAAAAAAGGATGGATCAACAGAAACAGAATCCTCGTGAACGGACAGGCTGCCTGGATCACATTGCCTCTCAAAAAAGATTCCGATTATTTAGATGTAAAAGACAGGTACTTAACCGATCGGTGGTCCACAGAGCGCGAAAAAATAATGAACAGGATCAAGGAATCCTATAGGAAGGCACCGCAATTTGACTGCGTTTGTCCCATTATCGAGGACTCTCTTTATTATGATGATTTTAATTTATTCAGTTATATTTTCCATTCTCTGGCGCAGGTTAAAGAGTATCTGGAGATACAAACTTCCCTTGTTGTCTCTTCAACCATTCCCATTGATCATAACTTAAAGGCGGAAAATAAGGTAATCGCACTGTGTCGGGCAAGGCGTGCTGATACATATGTGAACCCTATTGGAGGGGCACAGCTTTATAGCAAAGACAGATTTAAGTCGGCGGATATTGAATTGCGTTTTCTGAAAGCAAATGATTTCGAATATCCGCAGTTCGGCAGCACGTTTGTTCCCTGGTTATCCATCATTGATGTCATGATGTTTAATTCAAAAGACAAAATAAAAGCGTATTTAAGTTCTTTTTATACGTTGCTGTAAACTAAAAGATGTAAATCCATGGATCATGAATGTTTAAATGGAAAAAATTAGGGCGTGTATTTAATCCTTTGGAAGTGCAGGGCAGGGACTGGATGAAAGAATTTGCCCAGGCGCCTTCCGTCCTGATTTTCGATCAGTTCATCAGGGTATACTTTTCCTGCCGGCCGCTGCCGGATCAAAAGGGGCAATATGTAAGTTATTCGGCCTATGTCGATTTAAACAGGTCAAATTTATTTGAAATCATCCATATTGCCGAAAGTCCGATCCTTCCATTAGGAGAGTTGGGAACTTTTGATGAATTCGGAACATACCCCGTGTCCGTCATCAGAACGGCGCACGATGTGCGTGCCTATTATGGAGGATGGACACGCTGTGAATCCGTTCCCTTTAATGTTGCGATAGGACTTGCCGTCAGCCGGGACGAAGGTAAAACATTCACGAAACTAGGTAAAGGGCCCGTTCTTTCCTATACCCCTGACGAGCCTTTTGTGCTGAGCGGGCCGAAAATTCGACGATTTAACGATATTTATTATCTATGGTACATTGCCGGGCGTAAATGGAAAATGGTTGATGGAAGAGCCGAGCCTGTATATAAAATCCGCATGGCATCATCGGATGACGGCGTCCATTGGAAAAAAATGAACAGAGACCTGATCCCCAGCCGCATTGAGGAGGACGAGGCGCAGGCCAGTCCGGACGTATTTTGGGCCAATGGGAAATATCACATGTTTTTTTGTTATCGCTACAGCAGCGACTATCGCGGTAAAGAATATGGCTATCGCATCGGATATGCGGCGAGTCTTGACTTAGTTCATTGGGAGCGTGATGACGCAAAGGCAGGCATTGATCTGTCAGCAGACGGTTGGGATTCAGAGATGCAAAGTTACCCGCATGTATTTGAGATTGACGGGAAAATTTATCTGGCCTACCTGGGCAATCAGGTGGGACGATACGGCTTTGGTCTGGCTGAATTGCAGGGGAATTTAGACTAGGGATAAACCATCATGCAATGGAAAAAGCTCGGCAAAATATTTGATCCGACAAAATATCATCTGCCGGACAACTGCAAGCAGTTCGCGCAATCACCGCAGGCACTGGTGTTTGAGGAATTTGTACGCATTTATTTTTCAACCCGTGCATGGGACAATCGCCATGGAAAATATCTGAGCCGTATCGCTTTTGTAGACATGAAGAAAAATTTCCGCGACATCATCCGTGTGTCCGACCAGACCGTCATTCCGCTTGGCGGGCGGGGTTGCTTTGATGAGCACGGCATTTTCCCGATGAACGTTTTGCGCCATCAGGGTGTCGTCTACGGCTACACCTGCGGTTGGAGCCGCCGCGTTTCGGTATCCGTGGAAACAGCCATCGGACTGGCCTTCAGCCATGATGACGGATTGACCTTTCAGCGCATCGGCGAGGGACCGGTCCTTGCGGCATCACTGCACGAACCTTGTCTGGTGGGCGACGGTTTTGTGAAAGTCATTAATAACCGCTTTCACATATGGTACATTTTTGGAATCTGTTGGAAAAAATATTCAGCGGATAACGAAGCAGACCGAATTTACAAAATCGGGCATGCCGTTTCGGATGACGGCGTTTATTGGACAAAAGAAGACGGGCGGCAGATCATTTCGGACCGTTTGAGCGACGATGAAAGTCAGGCGTTGCCTTCGGTCATCGAGATTGACGGCCGCTACCATATGTTTTTCTGTTATCGCCAATCATTTGACTTCAGGCAGAACAAAGACCGAAGCTATCGCATCGGTCATGCTTATTCTGATGATTTGATCAAATGGACGCGTGATGATAATCAGCCGCTCCTTGATGTTACGTCCGGAGAATGGGATTCGGATATGGTCTGTTATCCGCACGTATTTGCATGTGATAATAAGATCTATTTGCTGTACAATGGAAATGACTTTGGCCGTTATGGCTTTGGATTGGCGGTTCTTGAACGATGAATGACAGGATTGACATCTTGATGAATAAGGCAAATGCATCCGATATCTGCAGACATTTATCGGACTGTGATGAAGGGTTTGTACAGGCATTGAACCAAAGAGTCTCCATGAAGGATTACAGCGAAAAGATTTATAAACAGGCGGTGAGATTTGAGGCCTGGGCCGGCGATTTGCTGGTCGGTCTGCTCGCGGCCTATTGCAACGACCTGACGCATCGTGTCGCATACATTACAAGTATCAGCGTACTGGCAAAATGGCAGAACAAGGGTGTTGCCCGGCAGTTAATGAATCAGTTTATTCAATACGCCAGGCAGCTTGGAATGCATTGTATCCGTCTGGAGGTGGAACAGGAAAATAAACCGGCAACCGCGCTTTATAAGCGGTTTGGATTTGTGGTTGTGGATAGGATAAATTCTTTCGTGAAGATGAATCTGATGTGTAATCAGGATGATAAAATGCCAAACAATCGAGACTACAATGCAGAGATGGGGGATGCCGTAGACCATTCCTACGCTTATGACTTTGATTTTGATGTCATGCATCCCTTTATGATCAGATCGTTCGAACCGTTCTTTCGCAAGGGAAGTCTCCTGGAACTGGGCAGTTATAAAGGAGCGTTCACCAAAAGACTGGTGCCGTATTTTCAGGATATCACGTGCGTGGAAGCGTCGGATGTTGCCGTTGCCGAAGCGAAACACAAATTAGGCGGGCAGGTAAAATTCGTGCAGGCATTATTTGAAACGGTTCATTTGCAGCGCCGTTACGATAACATCGTGATGACCCACGTCCTGGAGCACTTGGACGATCCTGTCCTGGTGCTGAAAAGAATTAACGACGAATGGCTGTCAGATAACGGCAGATTGTTCCTGGTGTGTCCAAATGCCAATGCGCCTTCCCGGCAGATTGCCGTCAAGATGGGATTGATATCGCATCATTCGGCCGTCACACCCGCAGAATCCGCGCATGGTCATAAAATTACCTACAGCCTGGATACCCTGGAGCGCGATGCAAAAAAAGCGGGTTTGAAGGTGCTTCACCGTTCGGGCATTTTCTTCAAGGCTCTGGCGAATTTTCAATGGGACCGGTTATTGAAGAGCGACATTATTTCACCGGAATATTTGGAGGGCTGTTATCAATTGGGACAGCAATATCCCGATTTATGCGCGAGTATATTTTTACTGTGCGAAAAGAGAGGCTGAATATTGAAATGAAATTAATATCCGTATGTTTTGCCGTCTATAACAACGAAGGCGCATTAGCGATTCTTTACAGGAAAACCGTTCGGGAGCTGGAAACCCATTTCCCGCAATATGAATTCGAACTGATATTTGTCAACGATGGGTCCGGAGACAACTCTTTAAATGAATTATTGGATTTAAAAAAAGAAACCGGCGATCCCAGAATCAAAATTATTTCTTTGTCAAGAAATTTCGGTCAAATGGCCGCTATCCTGGCGGGATGGAAGTATGCCAAAGGGGACGCGGTCATCAACATGGCGGCCGATTTACAGGACCCGCCCGAGCAATGTGTCGCCATGATTAAAGAATGGGAGAAAGGAAGTGATGTTGTAATATCCTATAGAAAAAATCATGGGACAACCCTCCTCAATAAAATGACTTCCAGACTGTTTTATAAAATGCTTTTGCCCAACGTGCCGCCCGGTGGTTTTGATTTTGCTCTTTTAGGAAGGAACGCCATGGATGCAGTTAACAGCATCAGGGAAAGAAACAGGTTCTATCAGTACGACATTTTGTGGGTCGGTTTTAATGTCAAGTTTATACCCTATGAAAAACGAAAAAGAACCATCGGAAAATCCCAGTACAATTTTATCAAGCGGTTTGGGAATTTTACGACGGCTTTTATTAATGTCAGTTATTTGCCGCTTAGACTCATGTCCATACTGGGCTTTTTGTTTGCCATTGCCGGTTTTATCTATGCCTTGAATATTGTTCATGCCTATTATTTCAAGGCCACCCCATTTCAGGGTTGGGCGCCCATCATGATTCTTCTGTTAATCATCGGCGGATTAATTATGGTGATGCTTGGTGTGTTGGGTGAATACGTCTGGCGAATATTTGATGAAGTCAAAAAAAGACCCAATTACATTGTCCGGGATGAATACTTTTAATCCCGCTCAAGCCCGACGAGTATTAATTCTGCGCAGCTTGCTGCGAGATGGTTGATTCAAACTTGAGCGGATGTTTAGA
>CAZDYR010000156.1:0-3276 GCA_964509625.1 uncultured Smithella sp.
GCTTAATAAAGGGACTGCGATCTCTTAAGGTTTCAGTATATTCCAGAGCCATTAATCTTCCTCACAATCAACCACCTCACAACAAGCTGTCGAGGTATGAAATGAACGTCAAAATATCGCAGCAAGCTGCGGAGAGTTAACACGCGTCCCGCAACAGCGGGATTAAAGAATCTTGCCACCCTATTCCAATAATCGCTATCTTTTCTTGTTAGTCTACAGTCTATCCGCCATTTTTAGATAAGCTCTACTTCGCCTATTGCTCCCATATCGTTTCCGACGATAATCAAAATCCCGCGGACGCCGGGGATTTTAATTCCGTTATCCAGGGCAGATTTTATCTCTTTTTTGTTTTTTACTCGGTTACCGATGGCAGACGCTGCGGCATCGGCCAAGGTCGCAGACTTGGAAATAACACAAACAGCATCGGCGATCCCGAAGCTCAAGGACGGTCCGACAGTCGCTGATGATGTGCAAATTCCCAAAGGTGTTTCTTCTGGTTTTACAATAATTTTCATTTTATAACTTAAAGGAGATTCTCCGGCAAAAACGGCAACGGTCAGCGTGTTTTTTGATTTGAGAAAGATGTCTCCGCCGTTTTCAATAATCAGGTTTTCAGTTGAATCGAGTAGATCGTAACCGACAAATTCCGAAATTGAACCGGCCACCGAGGCCATGGGCCCTACTCCGCATATTTTTGATTTACTGATCATATCGCGGACAATGGGCGGCGCTAGATCATCATCCGGAACCGGCAGAAGTGATGTGCGAAATTCAGGATATTTTTTTATGTAAGATTCCAAGGAATGGCGATATTTAGTTAAGGATCTCAGAGCTGAATCGTTCAGATTCGAGTCGGAACTTATAAACAGATCACTTTCAGCTATTTTTACATTATATGAAATAAGATTATCTTTATTAATTAATGATCTATATGTTCTTTTCTCATATTTCATATTATATTTTATAACTTGTTGATTGTTATAATTTCATATAATTCATTTGCTGTTGATAACCTTACAACCGACAGCCTCTGGCCTCTCACCTAAAGCCCTTTAACAATAAATTGTACTGCCCTCCCCCAGAATCCCGTCCACTTCACGTTGGAGCTTGTCACAGATGTCGAGTCTGGTCTGATCGCCAAGCCTGACGATTGTCTCACTTTTTCCATTAAGAATATGTATATAACCTTCGTATTTACCATTATATTTCTTTAAAGTATCATAGAGGGACTTGATGTTATCCGGGGACACTTTATCCGTATCAATCATGAATCGCACCTGTTTGTACGGGTTTTCCAGGGCCTTGGTCAGCGGGACTACATCCTGAGCGATAATCTTGAGCGACTCGTCTCCGACATCAATACTTCCCTGAATGACGATCGGTTCATCGGCATGGAGCAATTCGTAATGTTTTTTATAGACATCCGCCCAGAATATAATATTGGCTGATCCCTCTAAGTCTTCCAGGACGACGTTACACATAACATCCTTTTTCCTGGTCAGTCTTTCGGCAAAAGAGCTGATCACTCCGGCAATCGTTATCGTATCTTTATCCCGCTTCAAGCTTAACGTGCTCGAATTCGCGTTAGTCACCAGCTTTAATTTATCAGCATAACCATGCAAAGGGTGCCCGGAAATATAAAAGCCAAGCGTTTCCTTCTCAATGGAAAGCAGTTCTTTGCGATCCCATTCAGGAAGATTGGGAATATGGAATGATCCGCCATTTGTTTTGGCAGTATCAGGCGTGTCCATCTGATCAAAGATGCTTGCCTGATTGCTTAATAATTCCTTTTGTTTGCGTTGTGCTTCGTCCATGGCCTGATCCAGGCATTCCATAAGCTGCCGTCGGTAATTGCCCAGTGAGTCAAAAGCACCACACTTGATCAGGCTTTCAATCACCCTTCTGTTGACCTTGCGCAGGTCGACACGGGTCAGGAAATCCATAAAGGAGGTGAAGTTTGCTTCCTTGCGCGTGGCAATGACGGATTCTATTGCCGCTTCGCCGACATTTTTAACGGCAGCCAGACCGAAACGGATATTCTCACCGGAAATGCTGAAGTCCTGATGCGATTCATTGATATCCGGCGGCAGGATATTGATGCCCATTTCCTTGCAGTTGGACATGTGCTTGATAATTTTATCACGGTTGTCCTTTTCACTGGTCAAGAGCGCTGCCATAAAGGCGACGGGGTAATGAGCCTTGAGGTATGCCGTCTGATAGGTGATCATTGCGTATGCGGCGCTGTGAGACTTATTAAATCCGTACTCGGCGAAAGTCTCCATTTGGTCCCAAATGGTTTTAGCCTTGTTTTCATTGATTTTTTGCTTCTTCGCGCCTTCGAGAAATTTAGGCTTCTCCTTTTCCATGGCCGCAACCTGTTTTTTGCCCATCACTTTGCGCAACGTATCGGCCTGTGACATCGTATAACCGCCGATGACATTGGCAATCTGCATAACCTGCTCCTGGTACAGGATGATGCCGTATGTTTCTTTCAGAATCGGTTCAAGTTGCGGCAGTTCATAGGTGATTTGCTGTTTTCCGTGCTTGCGGGCGATAAAATCGGGAATCATCTTCATCGGACCAGGCCGGTAAGCCGCTATCAAGGCAATCACATCCTCGATACGATCCGGTTTAAAATTGACCAGGAGGTCCTTCATGCCGGAACTTTCCAGCTGGAAAACACCATCGGTCTCCCCTTTTATTAAAAGCTGATACGTTTTGGGATCATCCAGCGGCAGATTACTGATATCGATATCAATGTGATGAGATTCTTTGATAAAATTCAAAGCGTTTTTAATCACCGTCAAAGTTTTGAGCCCCAGGAAATCAAACTTGGTCAGTCCGACTGCCTCGATATCCTTCATGGAATACTGGGAGACGATATCGTCTTTGGGCGCAAACAAAGGCACTCTTTCAACCAGCGGCGCGTCCGAAATGACAACGCCGGCAGCGTGGACGGAAGAATGGCGATTGAGCCCTTCCAGAACCAGCGACAAAGATAAAAGCTTGTCAATCTGAGGATTTTTCTTTCTCTCTTCGGCAAACCGGGGCTCCATTTTAAACGCTTCCGTGAGTGTGATATTCAAGACGGTGGGCACCAGTTTGGCGATACGATCCGCCTCCGCGTATGGGACATTGAGAGCTCGTCCCACATCCCGGATAACGCCTTTTGCCATCATTTTCCCGAATGTGCAGATCTGCGTGACTTTGTCTTTTCCGTACTTTTCGGTCACGTATTTAATGATCTCGCCCCGGCGTTCCTGGCAGAAATCAATG
>CAZDYR010000156.1:3286-6064 GCA_964509625.1 uncultured Smithella sp.
ATATCGATATCCGGCATGCTGATACGGTCGGGATTGAGAAAACGTTCAAAAAACAGCCCGTAGCGCAGAGGATCAATGTCCGTAATCCGGATGGCATACGCCACCAGAGACCCGGCGGCGGAACCGCGGCCTGGTCCCACGGGAACATCATTGTGCTTGGCGTGCTTGATAAAATCGGAAACAATCAGAAAATAACCGGCAAACCCCATTTTTTTAATGATTTCAAGCTCTGACCGAAGGCGTTTGCCGTATTTTTCCCTGACAGCCGATTCATCTTCCTTCTGGTACTTCATAATCGTCGGCATGAGTTTTTCCAGACCTTCCACCGCCTTGCGGTCCAGATAATCTTCAAGGGACTCTTCGGGATTCTTGACCTCAAATTTGGGCAGGTAGAATTTGCCGAATTCAAAAGTCAGATTGCAGCGCTCCGCGATGCTGACTGTATTTTCTATGGCGTCGGGTGTTGCGGCGAAAAGCGCCTGCATTTCCTCCGGTGACCGGACATAAAACTGATCCGAGGACATCGACATCCGGTCTTTGTCTTCTATCGTTTTTCCCGTCTGAATGCACAATAGGACATTATGCGCTTCGGCATGTTCGGCATCCAGATAGTGGCAGTCATTGGTGGCGATGAGCGGGATAGACAGTTCTTTACTCAGTTGAATCAAACCCTGATTGGCAATTTTCTGCTCCGGAATGCCGTTTTCCATGATCTCCAGATAGAAATTGTCTTCGCCGAATATATCACGGTATTCCAGGGCGGATTTCCGGGCTTCGTCCATATTGCCGCGAACGATGTGCGACGCGACTTCGCCATGCAGACAGGCGCTGGAGGCAATCAGACCTTCCGAGCATTGTTTTAGCAGTTCTTTATCCACGCGAGGGCGGTAATAAAAGCCTTCGATGTGGGCGGCGGAAGTCAGCTTCATCAGATTTTTATAGCCCTGCATGTTTTTGACAAGAACGACCAAATGGCGCGTGGCTTCACCGATGGGAGAGGTTGTCTTATCAAAACGGCTTCTGGGCGCCACGTAGAGCTCACAGCCGATAATGGGCTTGATTCCATTGGCGTAGGCCTGCTTATAAAAATCGACCGCTCCGAACATGTTGCCGTGATCCGTGATGGCGATAGCCGGCATGGCGAACTCTTTGGCCTTTTTAAAAAGATCATCGAGGCGGATCATGCCGTCCAGAAGACTGTACTGCGTATGCAGATGGAGATGAACAAAATTTGCGTGCTTCATTTTCCGCTAATCAATCCAGTAATTGGGCGCTTCCTTGGTGATGATGACATCATGCACATGACTTTCCCTTAAACCGGCGGACGTAATGCGGACAAATCTTGATTTTTCGATCAACTCGGAAATGGTTTTGCAGCCGACGTATCCCATGCCGGCTTTTAATCCGCCGATAAGCTGAACAATGCTGGAAGAAAGTGATCCGCGGAAAGGCACCCTGCCCTCAATCCCCTCCGGAACTGTTTTGGACGCGGCTTCCATGTCATCCTGATAATAACGGTCGCGGCTACCCATTTTCATGGCTTCGAGCGATCCCATGCCGCGATAGACTTTGTAGCTTCGGCCCTGGAATAAAATGGTTTCGCCGGGACTCTCCTCGGTTCCGGCAAACAAGCCGCCGATCATGACCGCGTGCGCGCCGCAGCCCAGGGCTTTGACGATATCTCCGGAATACTTGATGCCGCCGTCGGCAACCACCGGAATGCCGTGTTTGGAGGCAATCTTATAGGCGTCGCGAATGGCGGACATCTGGGCCACACCCACACCCGCTACAATGCGTGTTGTGCAAATGGATCCGGGGCCGACACCGACTTTCACCGCGTCGACGCCCGCATCGATGAGCGCCTTGGCCCCTTCCGACGTCGCCACGTTTCCGGCGATCAGCTCGCATTTGGGAAAATTGGCCCGGGTTGATTTAATCGCGTCAATCACCCCCCTGGAGTGTCCGTGAGATGTGTCAATTGCGATCACATCGACACCGGCGGCCATCAGCGCCTGAATGCGCGGTTCGCGGTCGATGATGCCGACCGCCGCTCCGACACGAAGTCGCCCGAGCGAGTCTTTGCACGCATTGGGGTAGCGCCTGATCTTTTCGATGTCCTTAATGGTGATGAGCCCTTTCAGGCGGTATTCGTCATCCACGACCAGCAGTTTTTCAATGCGGTGTTTGTGCAGAAGCTTCTTGGATTCTTCCAGCGAGATGTTTGCTTTAACGGTAACGAGATTGTCTTTTGTCATGACATTGGCCACGGGCTGATCCAGGTTTTCTTCAAAACGCAGATCGCGATTGGTCAGAATCCCGACCAGTTTTCCGTTTTTGACGACCGGAACGCCGGATATGGAATATTGATGCATTAAAGCCAGCGCGTCGCTGACCTTTCGCTCCGGTTCAATGGTGATCGGATCGACCACCATGCCGCTTTCCGACTTTTTGACCCGGTCCACTTCAATGGCCTGGCGTTCAATGCTCATGTTGCGGTGGATGATGCCGATGCCGCCCTCCTGGGCCATGCAGATGGCTGTTCGTGATTCCGTCACTGTGTCCATCGCCGCGGACACGATTGGAATATTCAGCGGAATGTTTTTTGTCAGAAGCGTGGCGGTATTGACATCACGCGGCAGAACATCGGAGGCCGCCGGGACTAAAAGCAGATCGTCAAAGGTTAAGGATTCTTTTACTATGTCATCTAACATGATAGCCTCCGTCTCGGTTCATTGAATGTTTGTTTTAATATAATATTTATGATCGTTCAAGCTGATG
>CAZDYR010000157.1:0-6047 GCA_964509625.1 uncultured Smithella sp.
GATTAATATTCTTTATGTTTATACAACCATCAATCGCATCGGGAAGGAAACCATCGTGATTCTGGGCGTCGATAAACTGGAAGAAGCCAGAGAGATCCTTACGGAGAACTGGATCAATCTAATCGGCGATGAAATATACTCCATTCCATAAATCTTCAGGGGCCGACCATGCCGGTATCCGCTGATAAAGAAAAAGCCCTCGCCGCACGAATGCAGGAACTCGGCGTTTGTGACACCGAATTTGAAGAATCCTTCGTCCGTTCCTCCGGTCCCGGAGGCCAGAAAGTCAATAAAAGTTCATCGTGCGTCTATCTTGTTCACATCCCGACAGGACTTTCGGTAAAGTGCCAGCGGGAACGGTCTCAAACACTGAACCGTTTTCTGGCCCGACGTCTGCTTCTGGATAAAATCGAGCAGCAGCAAAAAGGATTTGTTGCCGCCGAGAAAGAAAAGCTTGAAAAGATTCGCCGCCAGAAAAGAAAAAGAAGCAGGCGGGCCAGGGAAAAAATCCTGACCGCAAAACACAAGCGCTCGGAAATAAAAGTTTTACGCGGAAAAGTCGCGGAAGAATAGATCTGCAATGAACCCCGCTCGCTTTGCTCGGGGATTATTCGACTTGCCAATCTGACTGCGCTTCGCTTGTCAGATTGGAGTCTCATTAATAAAAAAAGGGAGAGAAAGTCGATGTACGCTCCCCCTCCCTGTTTATAATATCAATAAAATGTTCAGCCAACCAACTTGATCAGCGGATTGGCATAAAGCACGATCAGCGCGATAACCAGCGCGTAAATCGCCAGAGACTCGATCATGGCCAGACCGACCATCATGGTAAGAAGAATTTTGCCCTGAGCTTCAGGATTTCTGCCGACGGCGTTTGTTGCGCCGTTTAAGCCCTGACCCATACCATTACCGGTTCCGATGGTTCCGAAAGCAATCGCGAGGCCTGCGGCAAGCAAAGAACAACCAATAACGATAGCTTTTGTGTAATCAACCGGTCCCGCGGGAGCCGCAGCCGCCGCTTCGGGAGCCGCCAGCACGAAAGGAGCAGAAACAATCACCAGTACCATCGCCAACAGGGTATAAACTAAACTCTTTTTCATTTACATCCTCCTAAATTTTATTGTGACCGTTTTTAGTACCGGAAGCGTTAATGTTATATTTTTATGACACCTCCCTTCTTCAATTTTTAACGACTACCGGTCAGTATGACTACTTCTAACGATCAATAAAGCTATTGTCAAGAAGTATTTGAAAAAAAATAGTCTCCATGCTTTTCTTGATTTTCTTGCCGAAGAACGATAAAAAGAATGCCCATGAAAACATTCACGATACAAGAGAAAAAAGCCATGCGGATGCTTCAGAGCGATTTGCCGCTGATCCGCAGCCCTTTTATGGAAATTGCCGAAAACTGCGGTTTTAAAACAGCGCAGTTAATCGGCCTGCTCAAAATACTCTCCGGCAAAGGCGTCCTCAGAAAGTTCGGCGCGATTCTAAGACATCAAAAAGCGGGTTATCGGAATAATGCGCTGGTCATCTGGTCCGTACGACCCGATACCGTGGAAAATACGGGACGGATTTGCGCTTCACGGCCGTATGTTTCACACTGCTATGAAAGAAAGCCGGCTTTTCAGGGGAAATATAATCTCTTTACGATGCTGCACAGCCAGGACGATGATCTCTCTTCTTTAGTCAACGACCTGTCTCAGTCCATTCATTGTCGTGATTTTCTGATTCTGGAAAGCCTGCAGGAATACAAAAAAACATCGCCGGAGTATTTTGAATGACCCATCATCAAGAAAGTCCGTTTGCCGCAGCCAGTCAACTGATCGCCGGCGGAGTCAATTCTCCCGTGCGCGCCTGGAAATCGGTCGGTGGAGAGCCTGTTTTTGTCAGCCGTGCTCACGGCAGCAAAATCTTCGACGCCACGGGCAAAGCATATATCGACTATGTTCTGTCGTGGGGGCCGATGATTCTGGGACACGCCAATTCAGATGTTATCGACGCGATCTGCAAAACAGCGCAACAGGGGACCAGTTTCGGCGCTCCCACCTTTGCCGAAACGGAAATGGCCCGGCTGATTCATGAAGCGATTCCGTCCATTGAACGGGTGCGGATGACCAGTTCAGGCACCGAAGCCGCCATGACAGCGATTCGCCTGGCCCGCGGTTACACCGGCAGAAACATGATCATCAAGTTCGACGGCTGCTATCACGGTCACGCCGACTCACTGCTCATCAAAGCCGGTTCCGGCGTTACAACGCTGGGCATTCCCGGTTCGCCGGGCATTCCACAAGAGCTGGCAAAACTCACACTGAGTCTCCCATACAATGACATTACCGCGCTCGAAGAAGCCATTCACCGCTACGCCCCTCAACTGGCCGCCGTTATCGTGGAACCGATTGCCGGCAACATGGGCGTTGTAACACCTGAAGAAAGCTATCTCAAAAAAATGCGGGAACTGACCACCCAAAACGGCATCCTTCTGATTTTTGATGAAGTCATCACGGGATTCCGCTTTTCATTTGGCGGATACCAGAACCTCATCGGCATAGAACCGGACTTGACCTGCCTGGGCAAAATCATCGGCGGCGGCCTGCCGGTGGGCGCATTAGGCGGGAAAAAAGAAATCATGGAGAAACTCGCGCCCATGGGCGATGTCTATCAGGCAGGTACACTGTCCGGCAATCCTCTGGCCGTAAGCGCCGGCACCGCCACGCTGAAGATGCTTAAAGCCCAACCGGATGCTTTCGCTGCCCTGACAAATCTCGCCAATCATCTATGCCGGGAAATGGAAAATGAATTTTCACACCGCGGCATTGCCGCCTGCATCAACAGATCTTTTTCCATGTTCACTGTTTTTTTCCAGGAAGGTCCTGTCCGCGATCTGGCCAGTGCCATGCAGTCGGATACCAATCTTTATGCGCGTTTTTTCCACGGCATGATGCAAAACGGCGTTTGGCTGGCGCCATCACAATTTGAAGCGGGATTCTTATCCTTTGCCCACACGAAAGAGGATGTCGACCAAACGCTCTCCAGATTAGTGAAAGTGCTGAATAATCTGTAACCGGTTCAATCAACCACCCAGCAGCAAGCCACAGAGAATCAACGCTCGCCCCGCAACAGCGGGATTGACAAGGATTGATCAATAGGGTAATAAGCCTGCTTCAAACGACCTGAAATACAGCATTTAAGGATTATCAACATGAAAAAAGCATTAACCGCTCAATCTTTCTATGCAGGAAAAAATAAAATCGCCATTGTCGGTCTGGGATATGTCGGTCTGCCGCTGGCCGTGCATTTATCCCGTCATTTTTCGGTCGTCGGTTATGACGTCAGTGAGGCCAATGTCGCTGAATTGAAAAAGGGACATGATCGAACCATGGAAGTCGCCGACGGAGAATTGAAAAAAACAAAAATGCATTTTACGTCCAAACCGGCGGATCTGGCTTCATGCAAGCTGTTCATTGTCGCTGTTCCCACGCCGGTCGATCACTTTCATGTTCCCGATCTGGCCGCCATGGAAAACGCATCGGCCATCATCGGCAAATACATGACCGCCGGGTCCTGCGTGGTCTATGAGTCGACGGTTTATCCGGGAGTCACGGAAGATGTCTGTGTTCCCATTCTGGAGAGGGAATCCAAACTGAAGTTCGGCAGGGACTTCACGGTCGGTTACTCGCCCGAACGCATCAATCCCGGTGACAAAGTTCATACGGTTGACAACACCGTGAAAATTATCTCCGCATCCGATTCAGACACACTGGACCTTCTGGAAGGCATCTACAGCGCGGTCGTGAAAGTCGGCCTGCACCGCGCATCCTCCATTAAAGTCGCTGAAGCCGCCAAAGTCATTGAAAACACGCAGCGCGATATCAACATCGCCCTGATGAATGAGCTGGCCATTATTTTCAACAAAATGGGTATCGATACGCTGGAAGTTCTCGAAGCAGCCGGCACCAAATGGAACTTCCTTAGTTTTCGTCCCGGTTTAGTCGGCGGTCACTGCATCGGTGTCGATCCCTATTACCTGACATACAAAGCGGAAAGCATCGGCTATCGTCCGGAAGTGATTCTCTCCGGCCGCAGAATTAATGATAACATGGGCAAGTATGTCGCGGAACGAACCGTCAAAATGCTCATCGCCGCCGACATTCAGGTGAAAAAAGCCCGGGTGGCGGTTCTGGGGCTT
This sequence comes from uncultured Smithella sp., assembly GCA_964509625.1. Classification (GTDB taxonomy): domain Bacteria; phylum Desulfobacterota; class Syntrophia; order Syntrophales; family Smithellaceae; genus UBA8904. The sequence goes on from CAZDYR010000157.1 coordinate 4,190, forward strand.
TCCTTCAAAGAAAATGTTCCGGATTTGCGCAATACGCGTGTCGTCGACATCATTAACGAGCTGAAAGATTACGGCGTAACCGTTCTGGCGCATGATCCCCTGGCCATTCCTGAAGAAGCGCGTGATCATTGCGGCGTCGATCTGGTTCCCTTAAAAGCGATTAAAGACATGGATGCTGTTATTCTGGCCGTGGCCCATCATCAATACATGGAAATGGGTCTTGAAAAAGTGGCCTCTCTATGCCGTAAAAGCCGACCCATTCTTCTTGATATCAAAGCTGTCTTCCAGCCGGCTCAGGCCGAGACGATGGGCGTTAACTATTGGCGCTTGTAGATTCAGGATAAAGGCTATAAGCTATAGCAGAACATTCAAAAGGATAAATTACACCATGAAAAAAGCGCTTATTACAGGTATTACCGGACAAGATGGATCGTATCTGACTGAATTTTTATTAAACAAAGGATACGAGATACACGGTTTGATTCGCCGCTCCAGCACTTTTAACACGGACCGTATTGATCACCTGTATCGTGATTTTCATGACCCGAATACCCGATTATTCCTGCATTACGGAGATCTGAGTGTTTCCGGTCAGCTGATGGATCTGCTGTCATCCATCAATCCAGACGAAGTCTATCATCTCGGCGCGCAAAGCCACGTCCGGGTAAGTTTCGATATGCCCGAATACACGGGCGACATCACCGGACTGGGAACACTGCGGATTTTGGAATCCATCAGAAAAACCGGCATCAAGACAAAATTTTATCAGGCCTCCTCCAGCGAAATGTTCGGCGCGGCCCCCCCGCCACAAGACGAGAAGACTTTGTTTCAACCCCGAAGCCCGTATGCCGCGGCTAAAGTTTATGCTTATTACATCGTGCAGAACTATCGCGACGCCTATGGGATATTTGCAACCAACGGCATCCTCTTTAACCATGAATCACCGCGGCGTGGTGAAACATTCGTCACCCGGAAAATCACCCGCGCGGCAACGCAAATCAAACTGGGCCTCAGAAACAAACTTTACCTTGGCAATCTGGAAGCAAAAAGAGACTGGGGATTTGCCGGCGACTTTGTGGAAGCCATGTGGCTTATGCTCCAGCAGGACAAGCCGGATGATTACGTGATCGCCACCGGCGAAACCCATTCGGTTCGGGAATTTGCCGAAAAGGTTTTCAGTAAACTCGGTCTGGATTATGCTCAGCACGTGGCGGTGGATCCCCGCTATTTCCGTCCCACGGAGGTTGATGTTCTCCTGGGGGATGCTTCCAAAGCAAAAAAAGCGCTGAACTGGCAGCCAAAAGTTTCATTTGATCAGCTCGTTGACATGATGATCGCTGCGGACATGGAACTGGCTAAAAAGGAAAAAACGCTCAAGGACGCGGGCTTTTCCTGCACAAACTCTGAAAGAATAAGTTAACATCGATGATTAAGGATCATTCCCTTGCTAAAAAATAAACGGGTAACGGTTACAGGCGGTAAAGGATTCCTAGGGCATCACCTGATCAACATACTTGCCGACTACGGCTGTCGCTGTATTGATATCGTTGATCTTCCTGAATATAATTTAACGGATCTGACGGATATCCGGCGAATGTTCAAAACCACAAAACCGGATGTGGTGATTCATCTGGCGGCAAAAGTCGGGGGCATCGGATTTAATCAGGAAAAACCCGCCGAACTTTTTTATGATAACCTGATGATGGGTACGCAACTGATTCATGAAGCGTATCTGCACAACATAGAAAAATTTGTCGCGCTCGGTACGATCTGCGCTTATCCTAAATTTACACCGGTTCCTTTCAAAGAAGAAGACATCTGGAACGGCTATCCGGAAGAAACGAACGCTCCTTACGGT
>CAZDYR010000158.1:0-6046 GCA_964509625.1 uncultured Smithella sp.
GACCATGCCGCCGTCGACGTAGCAGCCGAGATTTTTGCTGGCGAAAAAACTGAAGCAGCCGGCGTCCCCGAAGGTGCCGACAGTCTGACTCCGGTATTGCGCGCCGAAAGCCTGAGCGCAATCTTCAATGACTTTCAGGTGATGTTTTCGCGCGATGTCCATGATCGGGGCCATATCGGCCGGGTTGCCGAACAGATGAACCGGGATGATCGCTTTTGTCTTAGCCGTGATCTTAGCGGCGATCCTGTCCGGATCGATGTTGAAAGTGTCCGGGCAAATATCGACGAATACGGGTCTGGCGCCAACCAGCGCGATGACTTCCGCTGTAGCGATAAACGTGAACGGCGTGGTGATGACTTCATCTCCGGGGCCGATGCCGCAGGCGCGCAGGGCCAGCAAAAGAGCGTCCGTGCCGTTGGCACAGCCCACGGCAAAGGGCAGTCCGTGGTAGGCTGCGACTTCCTGCTCCAGAGCGGCAACGTTCGGTCCCAGAATAAATTGCGTCTGCTCCAGAGCCTTTCCTACCGCTTGATCAATCTCTTTTTTTAAAAGGCCATACTGTCTTTTTAAATCTACCATCGGAATCATAATGGAATGTCCTCGTGAGTTTTCATTTTTTGAAGTATTTCAACGGCCAGCGCCAGAGACCGGCGGCCGTCCTCGCCGGACACGACCGGGTTGGAGCGCGTCCGCACGGCGCTGACGAATGAGCGGATTTCTTCTTCCAGGGGATCGTGGCTGCCGACCTCGATGTTATTCTGAACGATCTGCTGCTTGCCGTCGGGTCCTGCCGCCTTGCGAAGCGATAGAATCTCGCGTTTGCGGGTATCCACGGCGTGGTATCCTTCCGGTCCGAAAAAACGGAGTTTCTGCATGGTCTTGGCACTGATGCGGCTGGCCGTGATATTCGCGATGCAGCCGCACTCGAAGGTCAGTCTCACGTTGGAGATGTCAATTTTGTCGGAAAGCACGGGAACGCCGACCGCCTCAACATTCGCGAGCGGAGAATGAACAAACTTCAAAATGATGTCCAGATCGTGAATCATTAAATCGAGAATCACGTCCACATCCGTGCCGCGTTCAAAAAAAGGATGCAGACGGTGCACTTCAATGAAGACCGGCCGGGTGATCACCTTTTCCAGCGCCATGACGGCCGGATTAAAGCGTTCCACAAAGCCGACCTGGAAAACCAGATTGTTTTTCCGGGCCAGCGTGAGCAGCTCGTCCGCTTCTTCCAAAGTGGCGCAAAGCGGCTTTTCAATCAGCACGTCCACGCCGGCGGCCAGAAAATCCCGGGCGACTGCATGATGGTATCCTGTCGGAACGGCGATGCTGACGACGTCGACTTTTCCCAGCATGTCCCGGTGGTCCGTGAAAGCCTCGCATGAATAAAGATCGGCCGCCTTCCGGGCTCTTTCCATCTGGGTGTCGGACACGGCGGCAATTTTGCAATGGTCGATTTGGGCGTATTTCTGAAGATGATAACCGCCCAGATGACCGATGCCGACCACACCCACTCGTATATGTTTTTCAGTTGTCATTTTTTATCTCTATCGGCAAATGCTTCTTTTTGATTTTTGAATAAAGCTGATGAAATGCCGCACTTCCGGGCAGTCTTCCACTTCGGCTGCGGCTTTTTCCAGCGCTTCTTCCAAAAGCAGATCGGAGCGGAAAATAATGCGATAAGCCTGTTTGAGGGCCGTAATGGAGTTCTCCGGAAAGCCGCGTCTTTGAAGCCCGATCAGATTCAGACCGAACAGGGTGGCCCGATTGCCGTTGGCCATGGTATAAGGGGGAATGTCCTTGACCACGGCGGACGCGCCGCCCACCATGCAGTGTGCTCCGATGCGGCAGAACTGATGGACGCCGCAGAGCGGGCTGATAATCGCGTAATCTTCAATTTCAACATGTCCGGCCAGCCCCGTCGAGTTGGCGATGATAACGTGGTCGCCTAATTTGCAATTATGAGCAATATGGACATAGGCCATCAGCAGATTATGATCACCGATCACGGTCATGCCCGTATCAGCGGTTGTGCCGCGATGAATGCTGACATATTCTCTGATCGTATTAAAGTTTCCAATAATGACCCCGGTTTTTTCCCCGCCGAATTTGAGATCCTGGGGAGGAGCCCCGATGGAACAGAATTGGAGGATTTTACAGCCTTCGCCAATCTGCGTGTAATTGTCAATGACCGTGTGCGGGCCGATGATGGTATTTTTTCCGATTTTAACTTCAGGTCCGATAATGGAATAAGGACCGATTTCCACACCTTCTTCCAACTGGACGTCCGGCGCGACCATTGCTGTAGGATGAATTTTCATGATTACTTTTCACCTGTTTTGTTCATTTTTATTTCGAGTTGTTCCATTTGCTTGATCAATTTCGATAATTGCGAGCGCATTTCCGGGAGCCTTATTTTAACTGCCTCCACCCGCATCCATTCCTTGATGGGCAGAGGCGGAGCGCCGCCGCCCATAAAGCCCGCGGGGATGTCCTTGTGGATGCCCGAGGACGCGGCGATGACGGCATGATCACCAATCGAAATATGCCCGACAATGCCCACCTGCCCGCCGATCATGACGCTCCTGCCGATCCGGGTGGACCCTGAAATACCGGTCTGGGCGGCAATGGCCGAATTTTCACCGATAACGACATTATGGGCGATCTGGACCAGATTGTCGACTTTTACATTGCGCTGAATCCAGGTTTTGCCCATGGTGGCGCGGTCAACCGTGGTGTTGGCCCCCAGTTCAACATCATCGTCGATCTGAACGATGCCGACCTGGGGTATTTTGGTGTTGCCAACGCCGGGCGCTGCAAAGCCAAAACCATCCGCGCCGATGACGACGCCGGAATGAAGAATCACGCGTTTGCCGATGACGCAGCCTGCGTAAACGCTGACATTGGCGTAAAGGATCGAATCTTCGCCGATGGCGACGTTGCGGCCGATAAACACGCCGGGATAGATCACCACGCCTTTTTCGATTCTGGCGCCGCGTCCGATGAAAGCGCGCGGCATGACGGTCGCCTCCGGCGATACAAAAGCGCCTTCTTCGATATACGCGTCGGGGCTGATGCCCGCCGGACCGTGGTCAACCGGATAAAACACCGCCAGGAGTCTGCCGAAGGCGGAATAAGGATCATCCGTGACGATCAGGTTTTTGTCCGGCTCGACGGTCCCCGGCGGCACCAAAATCGCCCCGGCCTGACTTGTTTTCAGCATTTTGAAATATTTGGAATTGGCAATGAAGGCGATATCATGAACGCCTGCTTCATCAATCGGCTTCATGCCTGTGATGACGGCTTCTCCATTGCCCGATACCGTGCCGCCGATCATGGCGGCTATTTCCTGAATGCTCTTCTCCATCATTTTGCCGTTCCGGCTATTTCTTTGCGGCGCCTGCGGATTTATTGTATTCCTCAATCACTTTCTTCGTGATGTCGGCGTCCTTGTCATGATACGGCAGGGGCATCGTGCTGTAGTCCATGATCAGCGTGTATTTTTCTCTATCGCCTATGGCTCGGACGGCTTTCAGAATCTCCGGGATCATTTTTTGCGAGTATTCCTGATCGCGTTTCTGCAGTTCTTTGTTGGTGTCATCCACGAGGAGCTGGTAATCGCGCAGTTTTCTCTGGTAGGCGGCTTCCTTGTCGCTGCGCGCGCCGGCCGTCATGACCGAGCCTTGTTTTTCCAGCTCGTCTTTCATTTTCTTGACGTCATTTTCCATGGCTTTGACGTTTGCCTGCTTTTTTTCAAGAATTCCCTTAAACTCTTCCGCCGCTTTTTTACCGGCGTTGGAGTTCTGGATGATTTGTTGAATGTTGATGAAACCGATTTTATCGGCGGCAAAGGACGTGTTTGTCCACACAAACATAAGCGCGATCAGTCCCGCGATCAGACAAATATTTTTTTTCATTTGAAATTTCCTCCCTCTAGGTTAGTCTATCGTCAATCAATCAAGTTCGTCTTCATGATTTGGCTACATGAACATGCCGATGGTGAATTCCCAGCGGCCCGGCTTTTCGTTTTCCTCGCGATCCAGCACGTAGCCGTATTCCAGTCTGAGCGGCCCGATGGGTGAGTACCAGCGGATGCCCGCTCCAACGGTGTGTCTTAAATCGCCGGGGCGGTAGCTGCCGTCCCAGGTGTTGCCGGTATCATAAAAGATAACCCCCTTCATTCCTGCGTCTTTGATCAGGGGGAAAACAATTTCCAGCGAAGCGGTTATCATGCTGGTGCCGCCCACGACATCACTGGTGCCCACCGGGTTTTTGGTCCATTGATAATCCGGTACATATCCGATCGACCCGGCGTCCTGCGGATTCATCAGTTTTAGCGTCATCGTATCCTCCGGGCCGATATAACGCAAACCGCGCAATGAATTGATCCCGCCCAGAACGTATCTTTCATAAATAGGGACGTCACGGTCGGAATCATTATTTTGCAGGTAACCGATGCGGCCTTTCGCTCCAAGGACGACATTCCAAAAGAGCGTGCGATACACGGCAGCGGAAGCTGAATATTTCGTAAACTGTGTGTCTCCGCCAAAAGGCAATCCCGCGTGCTGGACGGAAATGCTGGTTTTGGTTCCCTTGTTGGGGAACATCGTGTCATTGGTGGTGTCGCGGGCCAGGGTTAACGTAACAGAACTGGTGGTGCGTTCACCCTGCTGCTGGTTGATATAGTAGGATGCCGTAAGATCATCCGTCACATCGATGTTATCGATGCTGAGCCGATAGCCGATGTAGCCGAAGATTCTTTCAAATACCGGGTATCCCAGCGTCAAACCGCCGCCCATGGTGTCGAGTTTATAGGAATCATATTCCTTGTCGTATTTCCAGAGATCCGCTTTACACCACAGCGGCAGGTCAAAAAGCCAGGGTTCGGTAAAGGAGATTTCATAATTATTGGTCTTTGCGCCCAAGGACGCTTTCAGGCTTAACTGCTGCCCGTAACCGAGAAAATTGTTCTGCGTGATCTGTGCCATGATCACCGCCTGATCGACGGCGCTGTAACCCGCGCCGATCATGAACATGCCGGTATTTTTTTCTTTCACGCGGATATTAACATCCATTTTATTGTCTGGCGCCTTTTCCGTCTGGAAATCAACTTCCTCGAAATAACGCAGGCTGTTTAATCCTTCGTAACTGCTTTTCAGTTTGCTGGAAGAATACAGATCCCCCTCCGCCAGGAACAGCTGCCGCCGGATCACTTTGTCCCGGGTGATGGTATTGCCGGAAATGCCGATGCGGGCGATATGGATAAGGCTGCCTTTGACGAGTTGAAAGTTCACATCCAGCGACTGTTCTTTTTCATTGGGGGTAATTTTGGGATTCACATCCGCGTGCGCGTAGCCTTCATCATTGGCGGCCAGCGTGATGGCTTCCATATCCTTCATGATCGCTTCCCGGTTATAATAGATTCCGGCTTTTGTTTTTAAAGTTGCATATAAATCCGCCCGGGTCTTTTGAAGTTGATCCCCGGAAATTTCCACCTTGCCTATTTTGAACCGCTTGCCTTCCCTGACGAGTATTTTGATGTAAATGCCTTTGGCGTCATAGGTGATGATCGGTTCGGCGACCTGGGCATTCACAAAACCATTATTGAAATAATAGGAAGTCAATTTCTGGACGTCCTGCTTGAGCTGACTGGTTTGCAGGATGCCCGTGTCCGTGATGAAACCCAGCCAGGTTCGTTCCGTCGTGGTCATCATATTAACCAGTTCTTTTGTGGAAAAAGCCTCATTTCCTTCAAACATGATGGAACGAACATAAACCCGGTCGTTTTCCTTGATATCCAGAATGACGATGAAGTCTTTTGTGCCTTCTTTTTCCACACGATCGGTGATCTCTGCGTTGTAATAGCCTTTCGTGTCGTAAAGCGCCTTGATTTTTTGAATGTCTTCTTTGATTTTTTCCTGATTAAGGCTCTGCCGGGTCTTGACCGTCATGGCATCCAGAATGTCGTCCTTATCCACCTTCTTGTTGCCGATGATCCGGATTTCAGATATCAAGCCCTTTTCCACGACGGTAAAGGTAAGAA
>CAZDYR010000159.1:0-6041 GCA_964509625.1 uncultured Smithella sp.
TGGCCGGTGTTGTTCCCGGCATTCTTTTGTCATTATGCTTCATTCTTTCGATTTTACTCTGGACCTATTTCCGGCCGGAAATCGGACCGCGCGGCCCCAAAAGCACATGGCGGGAAAAATTCAAGTCTTTGTCAGGCCTTATTGAAACTCTTATTCTGTTTGTTCTGGTCATGGGCGGGTTGTTCGCCGGAATTTTCACCCCCACGGAAGCAGCCGGCATTGGCGCCTTCGGCACGATCATTATCGCGCTTTTCGGCCGCAACCTGACCTGGAAAGGAGTCAAAAACGCCCTGTACGATACCACGCGCATCTCCTGTATGATATTCGTGGTAGTGGCCGGCGCCACGGTTTTTGGCCATTTCCTGGCCGTGACGCGCATTCCCGCCGATATCGGAACCTTCGTCTCCGGACTTCAGCTTCATCCCATGATCATCATGGGCTTCATTATATTGATTTATTTATTTCTCGGCTGCCTGATGGATTCTCTGGCCATGATCATGCTCACCATTCCCATCATATACCCGGTCGTTCTCGCCATGGGTTTTGATCCGGTCTGGTTCGGCGTGATGATTGTAATTGTCGCGGAAATGGGCGTGATCACTCCACCGGTGGGCATCAATGCATACGTGGTCGCCGGCGTCGCGCGGGACGTGCCGCTTCATGTCATCTTTAAAGGCGCCCTGCATATGCTTTATGCGATGATTGCTCTGGCTGTTCTTCTGTTGATCTTCCCGAAAATCGCCACTTTTCTGCCGCAACTGCTAAAGTAGCATCCGCGGATTGTCCTGTTATCTCAGGACACCTCTGATCCCGTCGGATACGGAAATTTAAAACTCGACAAACCCGTCATAACGCCTTCGCTCTCTCCTGGAGGGCAATGTCTTCCGGCGTCACAGCCTCCACGGTTATGCCGTGAGGAAGGGTCCGGCCCTTAAGATCGACATGAACAAATGTTAAGAAACCTTCGACGAGCAATTCTTCGTTTTTACTTTTCGTTGCCCGGACATACGAAACAATCCGGCTTTTGCCGGTGAGGATAACTTTACTTTCATAACGGATGACGGTTCCCGCCGGAGCGGGTTTCTGAAAATGCATACCATGAATATTAACACAGACGACGTTTTCCGGATTCGTGAGATTCGCGGCTGCAATGAAGCCCGCTTCTACAAACCACTTAGCGCCCTGCCCCGCAAACAAAGTTCCATGGTGATTCAGATCTGTCCCCATAACAACATGATGAATTTCGAAAGACTGAATAATCATCGTCCATCAATCCTTTCCGGTTAAAATTTTGACTCCTTAACGACATTTGAATTTACCGGCGTCTGAGCTTTACCTGGACCAGCCGGTCTTTTCCGATCTTTTGCATAATCTTACTCTATTCCAACAAAATTGAAAACAGATTCATCCTCTTCACAAAGAAACTTAAACGGCGTTCCGCGTCGGTGTTCTTGCGGATAATTCCATCTCTTGATTGCGCAGTCACCGGGTGGTGTGTAAAATTTTACCTGACTGTAAAGATGATTTCACAGAAAACCCGATTATCGCGCCCTGCCGCTTATCGTCATTTTATAATTCTTTTAAGAAACAAGAACCTAGACAATTCATCTATTTTCATTTCGTGGCATAATTCATGCTGAGGCATGCGGGCAGTTCAAGATAGGACAACCACACCGGAGCATCTAACATGAAGTTTGAAAAAATACTGATCGCCAACCGGGGGGAAATCGCCGTCCGGATCATCCGCACCTGCAGAGACATGGGTATCCGCACCGTGGCGGTTTATTCCCAGGCGGATACGGAAGCGCTGCACGTCAAGCTGGCTGATGAGACATATGAAATCGGCCAGCCGGAAGCGGCGGAAAGCTACTTGAATTTTGAAAAGATCGTTGCCGTTGCCAAGCAAAGCAACGCTGACGCCATTCACCCCGGCTACGGCTTCCTTTCGGAAAATCCGGAATTTGTGGAATTATGTGAAAAAGAAAAGATTGTCTTTATCGGACCGTCAAGCGAGTGCATGTTCAAAGCCAAACCCAAAAATCGCGCGCGGCAGTTAATGAAGATGATCAATATCCCGGTCACACCGGGCTGCGACGACGCCATCACCAATGGAACAGAAGCGGGAACACACCGAGCCAAAGCAATTGCCGCGGAAATAGGCTATCCGGTGATTGTTAAACCATCCGGCGGAGGAGGAGGCATCGGCATCATGATCGCCCGCAATGAGGAAGAACTCAGTAAAGCCATTGCCGGAGCGGAAACACGCGGCCGCAAAGCATTCGGTACATCCTCTTTCTATATTGAAAAATTTCTGCACGGCATGAAACACGTGGAATTTCAGGTTCTGGCCGACTCGCACGGCAATGTGGTCCATTTGGGAGAACGCGACTGTTCCGTGCAGAGACGCTTTCAGAAACTGGTCGAGGAAGCACCCTGCCCCATCGTGAGCTCATTCTGGCGCATGAAAATGGGCGCGGCCGCTATTGATGTCGCGCTGGCACTGGATTACGTAGGCGCTTTAACCGTTGAGTTTTTTTACTTCCCTGAAGAAAGAAAGTTCTATTTTAACGAAATCAATTCCCGTCTGCAGGTGGAGCACTGCGTCACCGAGATGGTCACCGGCATTGATATTATCCGTGAACAGATCTGCATCGCCGAAGGTGAAGAACTCAGCTTTAGCCAGGACGACATCCGCATGAATGTTCACGCCATCGAATGCCGTATTAACGCGGAAGACGCTTTACGAAATTTCATGCCCTCACCGGGCATGATCCGGAAACTCTTTTTGCCCCATGGTCCCGGCATCCGTATTGATGAGGGAATTTACGAAGGATACAACTTCCCTTACCATTACGATTCCCTGATGATGAAAATGATGAGTGTTGGAAAAACTCGAGCGGACGCGATAGCGAGAATGAAGCGGGCCATCGGTGAACTTGACCTCCAAGGGCCTAAAACCACCATTCCATTTCATCATGTCATTCTTCAGGAAGATGATTTTGTTGACGGAAGTTACACAACGGATCTTGCGGGCAGACCGGATGTTAAAAACAAACTCAAGGCGTGAATAAATAGGTTGAAGGCTGAAGGCTGAAGGCAGAAGACTGAAGGCCGAAGGCTAATGCCCTAAAGGAGTCGCGAGGGATATGAGGCATAAAAAAGCCCTGTCGCCATTTATAAAAATTAGGGCAGCCCATAAAAAGCATGGGATGCCCTAAGCTGATGTTTAAAATTAATGAATCTCTCAGGTTCTTCTAGCGTCTATCACCGGGTCCATGGCCTCCGGGACCGGGGCCGCCGGGTCCGCGATCAGGCCCGCCGCTTCTCGGCCGGTCATCGTTACGCTGCTTGAATTTCTTTTGCTGCCCGGGCGGACGGCGCTCCATGCCCCGGACACCCCAGTTATTTGATTTTTCCCAATGCCGGTCTCTTTTCCATCCCCGCCAGTTCTTTTCCGCCTCATGATGGGGAATGGGACGGTGATCCCACTCATGGCCTCTCCAGCGGCGATCACGATAGTCACCTCGCCAACCGGGCGGCACATGTCTGTGAAAGGACGGTGTCCCTCGATAGTGCCCCCATCCTCTGTCGTAGTAATGCGAACGATACCAGCGCCCTTCCCAGGGACGCCACCACCAGCCGCCATAAAAGAATATGTCTTCTTCCACGTCAGGCACAGCATAGACGTCGGTTTCCGGTATCACAACCACATGAGGAGGCACCGGGAAAACAATCGGCGGCGGCAGAGGAATGTTGATGCGTACCTTGACATCGACCTCCGCCATGACCAGGGATGGCACGAAAACCACTAACGCTAAAAACATTATTTTAATAAATAACTTTTTCATTTTTTCTCCTTTCTCCCAAAATCATCCTTTGAAACTTAAAATAATCAGAGGGGGATTTTGGTTGAATCTGAATCTATCTTTTATGCGGTATAATTTCAAGCCAATAATCATCAGGATCATGGATGAAATAAATACCCATCAACTTGTTTTCAAAGCAGATGCAGCCCATCTTTTCATGCAGATCGTGCGCGGCGGCAAAGTCATCCACCTGGAAAGCCAGATGAAATTCATTGTCGCCCAGATTGTAGGGCTCCTTGCGGTCTTTCATCCAGGTCAACTCCAGTTGATGGGCGGTCGCGCCGTCTCCCAGAAACACCAGAATGAAACTGCCGTCCGGGGGTTCATAACGTCTTACTTCTTTCAATTGCAGAGCCTCCCTGTAAAAAACCAGGCTTTTTTCCAAATCCAGCACATTGAAATTATTGTGGGCAAAATTGAATTGCATGGCGTTTCTCCTTTCCGGGTCACAGTTTCTTTAACTTATTCAAACCGAATCCCCTGCTCATTATTTTGTCAAACTGGGCCGTGGGCAAATTGGCCACAAGCGGCAGGCGGGCGGACTGCTTTCCCAGACGGATGATTTTGGGAATTTTTTTAAGAAACAGCTTGTCAATCAGCTTTGAGGAAAACTCTTCCGCCGGCGTCGGATCTTTCTGTGAAGCCGTAGCCCGGGATTCGACGTAAGCTGCAAGCGGCGCGTAGACGGATTCTTTACTCAGCCTGATGCTTTCGGAGGCTACTTTGCCGAAACCGGATTTGATGGCCCCCGGCTGCACCGTGATCACGTCAATACCGAAAGGCGCCAGCTCGATTCGGAGGGATGTGGAAAGCAGGTTGACGGCTGCCTTTGCCGCGCAGTACGCTCCGGCAAACGGCGTCGCGCAGATGCCCGACACGCTGGCAATATTGACAACCAGCCCGGAACGCTGTTTGATCATATGCGGCACGACAGACTGGGTCAGAGCCACAAGGCCGATCACATTGGTTTCAAACTGACGGCGAAGATCGTCCATCGACAGGTCGATCATCGGTCCGATGAGCGCGTAGCCCGCGTTGTTGACCAGCACATCGATTCGGCCCGCTTTGGCAATCACTTCCGCCACACAGGCGTCAATGGATTTTTGATGAGTCACATCCAGCTCGGCAATTTCTATTTTTTCTTTTTTTAAATGCTCAATGACCTGAGGCTTGCGCGCCGTCGCAAACACCCTGCAGCCCCGCGACGCGAATTCGCGGGCCAGAGCCAGTCCAATGCCCGAAGAGCATCCCGAAATCAAAACCACTGAATTTTTATCCATAATTAAATTCTCCTGTTTGAGAGACAAACCGTCTACAAGCAATCTTTTAAAAGGATTTCCACCAATTCCGGTGTGACATCCCTTTTTTCGCCCAGTTTGATCATGCCGTGGGCTTTGAGCTGTCCGACAACGGCCGGGATAATATCCGCGCCGATGCCGTAATCACATAGGCGGGTGGATATGCCCATGCTTTCGAAAAACTTGCGCGTCTTGTCGATGGCCGCGTCGATGCGCGCGTCGTCATTTCCGCCTTGGATCCCCCAAACGCGCTCGGCATATTGCAGAAGCTTTTCCTTCTTTTCCTGTGAACGGATTTTCAACATGGCCGGCAGCACAACCGCAAGCGTTTTGCCATGGTCCAGCCCCTTGAGCGCCGTCAGTTCATGGCCGATCATGTGAGTCGCCCAGTCCTGCGGAACGCCTGCACTGATCAGGCCGTTGAGGCCGAGCGTGGCGCACCACATCAGATTGGCGCGCACATCGTAATTTTCCGGTTCAGCCAGGGCTCTGGGCCCTTCTTCAATCAGCGTCAGAAGAAGACCTTCGGCAAACCGGTCCTGCAATTTTCCATTCACCGGGTAGGTCAGATACTGCTCGACCACGTGGACAAAGGTGTCGACTACGCCATTCCCGATTTGAACAGGAGGCAACGAATAGGTCTTGGTCGGATCGAGAGCTGAAAAGCGCGGATACAAAAGCGCGCATGAAAAAGGAAGTTTGGTGTTGCTGCCCCGGTGCGTGATAACGGCGCCGCTGTTCATCTCCGAACCCGTGGCCGGAAGTGTGAGAACCGCCCCGAAAGGCATGGCACGTTTGACGGTCATGCCATAGTTTTTGACAATATCCCAAGCCTCACCTTCATAGAAAACAGCCGCGGCAATAAACTTTGTACCGT
>CAZDYR010000160.1:0-6033 GCA_964509625.1 uncultured Smithella sp.
TCTATAAACTTTAAACCGTGAACTGTGAACCGATTTTTATTCTATGCTCTTTTCTCCAGATATACAAATCTTACTTGTTTGTTATTGATGATAGCCAATAAAAAACTTTTATGACAATTTTTGGTGCTTTATTCCCGTGATTTTGACATCAGAATGGGGGTAACAACATATTATGCAGGTCATTATCGCAATGCCATTTTTTCAATCTGTTCCTATATAGTATTTCGATAAAGAAGATTCACATAAATAGTATTTGAATACAATTGCTTACACAAGCATTGTTCAGATTTCCGGCAGATCACCATTCTTGTCATTTGGCTGGTATAAATATTGCTATTACGGTGATACGGTTAAAGACACATGGAAAAAAATACAATCGGAATATTCGGTGCATACAGCGGACCAAATCGGGATGCCCAGTCATATCCTTAATAAACATCATTCATATGCCGATAAACCTGCTTTAATCCCGCTTGAACAGGACGGGCATCAATTCTTTGCCGCCTGCCGCGAAGTGTTTGATTGAAATGAAATATAAGAGGAAGGGAAAACCTTGTTTCCACATCAATTTTTAATTCTTAAAGTTAAATATCTGGTTTTATTGCCGGCGCTTCTAACTCTGATGCTGCCGGGATTGAATTCACCGGCCTGGGGCAGCCACCATGAATCAACCGAAGAGCTCGGATTTATTGAAATTGAAGATGTCTATACCGCCGCCAAACATCTTCAAACCGTCAAAGAGGCGCCTGCGTCGATCAGTGTCGTGACGGATGAAGATATCAATCAGTATGGATACCGCACACTGACCGACGCCGTGAATAATGTTCGCGGCTTCTATACATATTCCGACCGGAATTACGACTATATCGGCGTGAGGGGTTTTGCCCGGTTGGGCGACTATGGTAATCGCGTATTGCAACTGGTGGATGGTCATTCCATGAATGATAATGTCTATGGCAGCTTTTTCCTGGGTCACGGCTTTGGCGTTGATATGAATTTAATTAAGAAAATTGAATTTATTCGCGGGCCGGGGGCTTCCCTTTACGGCAGCAACGCCGTATTCGGGGCGGTGAATGTGATTACAAAGAAAGGGAAAGATATTAACGGCCTGTACACGAAAGTTGAAGGCGGAAGCTATAATACTTACAGCGGTACGGTAGCCTATGGCCGGCAATTTGGAGAGAAAATGGATTTGCTCATATCCGCAGGCTACATAAACGGCAAAGGTCAGGACCTTTATTACCCGGAATTTGCCTTTTCCACCTACAGTGCCGGATGGGCGAGAGACTGCGACGAAGAGAAGGCCGGCAAGTTTTTCATGAAAGCCTCCTATGGCGAATTCACGATTCTCGCCAACGCGGTATCCCGGAGAAAAAATGTTCCGACGGCCGCGTATGAAACCCTGTTCAGCGATAAACATTTTAAAACCCTCGATGAAAAGATTTTTCTGGAAGCCAAGTGGGATCATCCTTTTGACGCCGGAATGAATCTTCAGGCAAGGTTGTTTTATGACTGGTACCATTTTGACGGCAATTATCCTTACGATTATCCACCTGTGACGATGAATGTCGATGAGGCGCATGGTCAATCGATCGGCGGTGAAGTGGTCTATACCCAGAAGATTTCATCGCATCGGTTTTTAATCGGCGGCGACATCCTTTACCATCTGGAAGCCAGGCAGCAGAACTACGACGAAGTACCGCGAGCCGTCTACCTCGACGATAAACGAACCTTTCACAACGGGTCTGTCTACGCGCAGGACGAGTGGGATATCACATCCTGGCTTCGCTTCACCGGCGGGCTGCGCCTGGACTACTATTCGACATTCGGATTCCATCTGAGTCCCCGGGCGGGTTTGATTGTGAATCCCATCAAGTCCAACACCGTTAAACTCCTGTATGGCCAGGCATTCCGGGCTCCAAACGTCTACGAGATGTATTATGCAACCGAGCTGGGACCAAGCGTCTACCGGGCAAATCCGAATCTGAAACCGGAAGTTGTTGACACTTACGAAATTGTCGTTGAACAGGATGTAACATCCGTCTTGAAAGTGACCGCTTCCGGATTTCATTACGCGGCCAGGGATCTGATTAATCAGGAGATGAATTCCGACGGATCATTTCAGTTTTACAATGTCAGCCGCGTGAAAAGTGACGGTGTGGAACTGGGCCTGGAAATCAACTGGCCGGGCTTCTTAAAAGGGGACGCCAGTTATACCTATCAGGACACCCGCGACGGGCAGACCGGACAATGGCTGGCCAATTCGCCGCGACACATGGTCAAGGTGGGCGCGCGGGCACCCCTGTATAAAAATATGATATTCCTGGGCGGGCAGTGCCGCTATATGAGCAAAAGGCTGGATCGTGACGGTGCGGAGGTGGACGACGCCATTACAGCGGATATGAGCCTTTCGGCTGAATATAAAAAGTTGAGCGTGACGGCATCCGTCTATAACCTTTTTGATGTCGTGTACGCAGATCCGGTGTCGGGGGATCACTTGCAAAAATCGATTGTCCAGAATGGACGGAATTTCTGGATTAAAATCGGTTTTGTTTTTTAACGCCGCTGAAAGATACGCGCTTACGGCGGCAGGTTTACGAACAATGACTGGACGAAGAGCATTTTGGGTTTTTATCATTGGTGTCCTGGTTTTATCCGGGCAGGCGCTTGCTTACGCGTCCGGTCTCACGGTGGCCATGCTGAAAAGCGACGGCCATTATCCAATCGACGATATTCTCGCGGGATTTAAGCTGGAAATGCAGGAGAGCAATATTTCTTTTCAGATGATTCCCGTCGAAATAGAGCAGGATGCCGATACACTTGCCGGTCAGCTTATCCGCATGAAAGCGGACATGATCCTCTGCATCGGCGTCAAAGCCCTCGAAAAAGCCGCCCTGGCGACTAAAATACCAAAATTGTATGTGATGGTTACTTCCGAAAACGCGAAGACCTGGTCGCACAGAGATGATATCTTCGGTGTTTCTCTGGATATCGCGCCGCAGCAGCAGTTCCGGATTATCCGCCAGGCCCTGCCGGCCGGCAGGCGAATCGGTGTTTTATACGATCCTGACTATAACCAGAAAATGATTGAAGAGACAAAGAAGACGGCAGCGGCGGCGGGTTTTTCCTTGGTTGCGCATCCGGTCAGTTCCATGAGAGACATTCCGTCATCCCTGCAGAAGATGGAAGGGAATGTCGATATGCTCTGGGCGATTTATGATCAAACAGCCTACTCTTCGGAATCCACCCGTTACATCCTGCTGCAATCCCTGCGTAGGAAAATCCCGATGGTGGGTTTGTCAACGCATTTTGCCAAAGCCGGCGCTCTTCTGGCCATCTACGGGGATTACACGGATATGGGCCGGCAGATCGCCCTGCAGGCGATGGCCGTAACCAAAAAAGGCGAACGCGTTCCTCAGATGTCGCGTCCTCGCAAAGTGCGGGTTGCGGTCAATGAAAAAGTCGGGCGCATGATGGAAATCAATTTTTCCGAATCGTTTTTAAAAACGATTCACCAGATCTACTGAGAAGAACCGGAGTCGGTATGAAACGTTTAGAAAGCGGAGGCATAAGAATCAAGGCGATTGTCGCGATCGTGATCATGATTACGGCGGTCGTCTCCGTGATGGCCTCCTATTTAATTCATACGCAGATCTCTCTTTTGAAAGAGGAGTTTGAAAGAAGAGCCGTCGCGCTGACGGAAAACCTTGCCAGAAACTGCGATTATCCCGTGCTGCTTGAAGATTATTCAGCCGTTGAGAGTCTTTCCCTGGCGATGCTGGAAAACAAAGATGTGAACACCGTGATCGTCGAGAACGCGTCCGGACGCATCCTTTTCCGGAAGGAAAATGTTGAAAATCCGGACATCCGTTTGCCCACCCGCACGGTGAATTCTGAAAAAGCATATGTGGAAAGCAATGACCGGATCTTGTATGTCAGCATGCCGGTATGGCTGCCCCAGGATGATCCGCTGTTTCCCGGACAGGCTTCCGTGTCCGGCGCGCGGGTGCTTTCGGGCCATGTGACCGTCAAATTTTCGCAGGACAAAACCAACGCCATGATTCGCGATACGATTGTGACCACCATCCTGATCGCCCTGGGGATTATCGGTGTGACGATTGTTCTGCTGATTTTCATGTTGAACCGGTTCATCAATCCCTTGTTGACGCTGGCGCAGGCGACCCGGGAGCTTTCCGCCGGTAAGTATTTTCACCGCGTGGATGTTCGCCGCCAGGACGAAATAGGCATGCTGGCCGATGCCTTCAATGAAATGGCTGACAATCTCGAAAACAACCGCAAAGTCCTTGAAGACTATAATCAGACGCTGGAAGAAAAAATCAGGGAAAGGACGGCGGCTCTCCGTGATTCGGAAAACCGGTATCGGGCTTTCTTTGAATCGACGGGCACCGCCATCGTGATTACGGAGGAGGACGGGACCGTTTCTCTCGTGAATACTGAGTTTGAAAATATGTTTGAAATGAAACGCGAGGCGGTGGAAGGGAAACGCAAGTGGGAAGAATTTATTAAGGCGGAAGATCTGGAGAAAATGAAAAGGTACGAGGCGGCGCGGACCGTCTCCCCGAAGTCCGTTCCCAAACATTACGAATTTCAGACGATCGAGCTGAATGGAAAAGTCAAAGATATTTTCATGACGGTTTCTTTTATTCCGGGCACGTCCAAAAAAATCAGCTCCCTCATTGATATATCGGATAAGAAGCGCCTGGAAAACGGCCTTCAGCAGGCCCAGAAAATGGAAGCCGTGGGCACGCTGGCCGGCGGCATTGCCCACGATTTTAATAATCTGCTCATGGGCATACAGGGCTATGCGTCCCTGATGCTGATCAAAATGAAGAAGCGCGATGAACACTATGAGCCGCTCAGCAAGATCGAGGAACTGGTGCAGAGCGGTTCGAACCTGACCCGCCAGATCCTGGGCTTTGCTCGGGGCGGTAAGTACGAAATTCTCCCGTCCAATCTGAATGATCTGATTGAAAAAACGTCAACCATGTTCGGCCGTACGAAGAAAGAAATTCAAATTATCAAAACACTTCAGGACGATCTCTGGACGGTTGACGCGGACCGCGGCCAGGTTGAGCAGGTGCTGCTGAATCTCTATGTCAACGCCTGGCACGCCATGCCCGGCGGCGGCAATCTTTATTTAGAGACGGCCAATGTGAATCTGATGGAGCATGATAATCCGGCTTTTGAAACGACGCCCGGCCCTTATGTCAAGGTATCCGTAACGGACACGGGCGTCGGTATGGATCAAAAGACCCTTCAGCGCATCTTCGAGCCTTTCTTCACGACCCGGGAAATGGGGCGGGGGACCGGGCTGGGATTGGCGATGGTCTATGGCATTATGAAGGGTCACAACGGCATCATTAATGTGTATAGTGAGAAAGGCCAGGGCACGTCTTTCCATCTTTACTTCCCGGTTTCAGGAAATGAAATTATGGATGAAGAGGCCGCGGACAAAACACTGGAGTTCGGCACGGAAACCATTCTGATCGTCGAAGATGAAGAGATTGTTCTCACCGTTTCCAAAAACCTGGTATCCAGTCTCGGCTATCATGTCATTACCGCCCGGAGCGGGCAGGAGGCTGTGGATATTTACAGGACGAAGACGGAACCGATCGACCTGGTGATGCTGGATATGATTATGCCGGGGATGAGCGGCGGAGAAACGTTTGAACAGCTAAAAGCGATGAATCCCGACATCCGGGCCATTCTGTGCAGCGGTTACAGCATGAATGAGCAGGCAAACCGGATTATCGAACGGGGCTGCCGGTTCTTTCTGCAGAAGCCTTTTTCCATTTCCACCCTTTCGCAGAAGATCAGGGAGGCCTTAAAATAATCTCCCTGCGAGCTTCCACAGGAAGCGCGGCAATCCCGATGTTTTTGGCAAGGCATGAGATTGCTTCGGTCGTTTCCCGCCCTCGCAATGACGGTGGAACATCATCTTGCGAGAGTCCATATGATTGCCGTCGCCTGAAGCGAGCCCTAGAGCCACAGTTGCAGGGCATTCTGAGCGAA
>CAZDYR010000161.1:0-1052 GCA_964509625.1 uncultured Smithella sp.
TCATTGCTCTGGAAAAAGCGCTCAAACTTGTCGGCGCCGATGCGGGTTCCGTGATGATTTTATCCGGCGCCCGTAAAGAAACCTTTGTCATCAAAGCCAGCATCGGGGCCAGCGAGCACACCAGGAAAGGCACGACCACGGCTTTTGACGACACCATCGCCAAATTCACCGTGATCAACAAGGCACCCCTTCTCGTCGAAGATATTGAAAACGATTCCCGCTTCGGCCGTCCGTCCCGGGGCCAGTACGCCTCAAAATCTTTCATCTGCATGCCGCTGAAGACCAGCAATAGCATCATCGGTGTTGTCACCATTTCCAGACGGAAATCGGATTTGATTTTCACCCACGCCGATGTGGAGACACTGACGCCGCTCTTATCGATTGTGGCTTATATTTACGACAACATCAATCTTTCGCGGGAAGTAAGCGACGACTCGCTGAGAAGGAATTCGCTGAAAACCATTTGCAAGACCGTCAATTCCAGCCTTACCGGCCAGGAGATACTGCAAGTGATCTTCGAACAGATGAGGAATATTTTCCCATTCGACATCGCTGCGGTTTTGGGTTTGGATCCCGAAAATTCCAGAAGGCTTCGCATTATTGATTTTAAGGCTTATACTCCGACCAACCTCAGCCGGGAAAGAACCCTCAGCTATGAGGATTCGATGATGGAAATAGCCATTAAGCAGCAACGCAGCGTCTTTATCCAGGATGTCAGCGAACTTTCAGCCTACATTGATAAAAAGCTGTTTGGACATAAAAACATTCACACCGCCTTGATCATGCCCCTGAAAGCGGCAGGAAGGAATGCCGGTTTTCTTCTGATCTTTAATTTATCGGAAAATGACTGGGGCAGGCATAGCGAGATCATCGACATCATGAGCAATCACCTGTCACTGGCCATAGAGAAAGATCGCATGATGGATGCACTGGCAAAGCAGGATCGTGAGATCGATCATCTCCGGGTGATCAGCGATACCCTGAAGACGGCAACTTTCAATGTTAAGGAATGTGCATAAGGACGGGAGGGTATATCCTGCAATCCCCCCCCC
>CAZDYR010000161.1:1062-5972 GCA_964509625.1 uncultured Smithella sp.
ATTACAATAGGACATTTTATAACCTACCTTGAGAACTGAGAAAAGCTATTATGAACCGGTAAAAACTCAGTCAAATGAATCTACGTCATAAGTACTTTTTTTGTCCTTTTGGGCTAGTGAAGCACTACCCGAGTGGGGCTTTGCTATATCAATTAGACTTGAACCTTTATCCTTTTTCCTTTCGCCTTTTTCTCATCCTGCAAACTTGCCTTCGGCCTTTAATTTCGCGATTTCTTCCTTTTCCAGTGCGTTGAACGCGATTTTGCCGACCAGTGTTTTGGGCAGGTCGTCGCGGAATTCAATCGAACGCGGACAGCTCCACTTGATCAGGTGCTCGCGGGAAAAGTTGATCAGTTCCTTTTCCGTTTCAGGATTTGCGTCGGCCGGGTTCTTTAAAACGACAAAAGCCTTCACCGACTGCACCTGGGCTTCATCCGGTACGCCGATGACGCAGGCGTCGCGCACTTTTTCATGCTTGTAGAGAATTTCTTCCACCTGCGCGGGGTAAACATTCATTCCGGAGGATTTGATCATCCGCTTTTGCCGCAGCTTGAAATAAAAGAAACCGTCTTCATCCATCGTACCGATATCGCCGGTGTGCAGCCAGATCAGTCCGTCGGCATGACGTTTGAGCGTGTTGGCGGTTTCCTCGGGCTGTTCCAGATAGCCCATCATGACGGCGGGGCCGGACACACAGATTTCACCCTCCTCTCCCACGGGCGCTTCATCGGTTGTTTCCAACCGGACAATCTTGGCCAGCATATCCGGAAACGGCACGCCGATGCTGCCTTCCCGATAGTTGCCGATCGGCGTGGCCATGATGGCTGTCACCGCCTCGGTGAGTCCATATCCTTCCAGGAGCTGAACATTGCCGCCCTGCTTTTTGACCAGGTCTTCAAAGCGCTCTTTCACGGGCCGGGGCAGAGAATCGGCGCCGGAAAACGTCGCACGAAGGCAGCTCAGATCCGCTTTGTGCATTTTGGGGTTCCGGGAAAGCGCGTCAAACAGCGTAGGCACGCCGATCACAAACGAGG
The DNA here is from genome assembly GCA_964509625.1 of uncultured Smithella sp. Lineage (GTDB taxonomy): Bacteria > Desulfobacterota > Syntrophia > Syntrophales > Smithellaceae > UBA8904. The sequence continues at coordinate 2,097 of CAZDYR010000161.1, forward strand.
GTTTGCGCGACCGGATCAGGTCAGCGACCGTTTCCGGTGTGAAAACCGGCACCAGGATACTTTTGCCGCCACCCATAAAGCAGGCATTGACGCAGACGCCCAGACCGAAGCCGTGAAAGATAGGCAGAATGGCCAGGACGGATGTGGCGTCGTCCAGTTTCCCCCACTCTGATACCATCTTCCCTTCGCTGATGAAATTCATGTTGGACAGCATGATGCCCTTGGGCACACCGGTGGTGCCACCGCTGTAAAGGATCACGGCCAGATCGTCTGTATCCATTTTGGCCTGCGGCGCTTCGGTGTATTTGCATTTCATCAGATCCGCCCACCACCGCACCATCGGGTCGGCGGGCACTTTAGGAATCAGCCTGCCCTTGGTGAGATTGAAGCCGACACGTTTGACAAAGCCCAGGTAATCCGGAATCCGCGCCAGAATAAGTGTGGCAAGAGGCGTGCTGTCTTTAACCTCTTTGAATTTGGCGTAAAAGGCGTCAAGGGTGAGCGCAAAACGGCTTTTGGCCACGTTGAGATAAAATTCAATTTCCTTGGCCGTGGAAAGCGGATGGATCATGCTGGCGACGGCGCCCAATTTGTTGGCGGCATAAAACGCAATGATGCCCTGCGGCGAGGTGGGCATGGAGATGGTGATGCGGTCGTCCTTTTTCAGACCCAGCGCCGCCAGCGCGTTGGCGCACTGGTCGATCTCGGAAATGAATTTGCGGTAGGTGGACGTTGTCCCGAGAAAATCGTAGGCGACGGCATCGGGCTTCTCGCGCGCTGTCTGCAAAAGCGCTTCGTACATGGTGACGCGGGGATAATTGATGGAAAGGGGAACATGCTGATAAAACTTCAACCAGGGTTTCTGCTCATACATCTTTGCACCTCCGGAAATTCAGTGAATAGTGACTGGTTGATGGTCGATGGTCAAAAGCTGTATGACCTGCGGCCTTCCACCCCCGGCGCCTTTTGCCACCCCCGCCAGCGGGGGACATTAAAAGGCATTTTGTTTTTTTACCTTGAACCTTTGGCCTTTATCTTTAATCCTGCTTTTTCTTCCCCACAAACCACTTTTCCTCTACGCCGCGTGTCGGTGAGGTAAAGACTTCGACTTTGAATCCGGCGGCAGACAGGAAGCCGGAAATCTCTTTTTCCTGACGGAAGCGCTCCCGCATGCCCGTAATTTTCAGACGCACCGCCTCCACCCAGCGTTTCCAGGGCACTTTCCTTTTCGAAGGAACGGTTGCCCGTATGAGCAGCGTTCCGCCCGGTTCCAGTTTCTCATAAATGCGGTCTAAAACCAACTGCAATTCTTTCTCGTCCAGGTAATGCAGCATATCCAGCATGATCACATGATCAACAGGACCATCGACTTCGGGCAAGTCGGGAGCAAGGCCTACCTGTACATGACCGCGCCGGCCGATGGCGCGATTGGCAATCAGGACTCTTTCTTCATCCGGTTCAAGGCCGAATACCTGCGCCTGCGGATAAATCTCCAGAAGCCAGGTCGCCGGAATCCCGAATCCGCAGCCGATGTCGATGATCCGGCGGGGATTTTTCACATACTGATCCAGTTCCCGAAACATCGGATCCATCATGATCTTGCAGCGGGCAAAGACCCTGGGGTAACCCGGCAGATGACGGTAGCGTAAAAGCGTCCGGCGCGTATGCTCGCGCGAACCGATCGCCAATTCCCCCGCGGGATGCTGAAACGGGCCAAATATCTTTTTCAATAAAAAAGGCAAAATAAAATACGCGCCGATCAGGGAATACCCGATGCCCAGAAGTGAAACCAGGCCAATGCTGCGCAATAGCGAATGTTTGGCCAGCGCCAGCACGCCGAATCCGATGAAGGTTGTAGCCGCCGACAGAAACATGGACAGTTTAATGGTCTGCATGGCCGGGGCATTTTCGTCCGGATAACGCTGGTAGGTGCATGTGTAATAGACAGCGTAATCAATACCCATGCCCATAATCACCACCCACAGCATGATGCCGGGAATATCCAGCGGATGACCGATGATCTTCAGCGTTCCCAGCGTGGAGACCAGCGCGAAAACAACAGGCGCGAGCACCGCAAGAGACAATCGCCAATCCAGGAAAAACACAAAGATCACCAGGACCAGCCCGATGCTGACAATCCAGGCGATTTCGAAGAATATTTCTTTCAGAAACTCACCCAGCCTTTGATTAAACAAATCGGCGTCAAATATTTTAACCAGCCCCGTGGGAGTCAGACGGTCAAAGAAATCCTGAGCCTGATAATTCCTGCCGGTTGAAATGAGGCTCAGTTGTGTAAAGCCGGCCGCTGTTTTCGCAATGCCCAGTATGTTGAAATATTTTTCGGGAACCGGGGCGGATCCATAATATTCCGCGACAATCATTTTCAGGAAAGGGTCAAAAGCATCCGGGGCAAAACCATATTCCCGGCCTGCCGCGTGCAGATTCCGCTTCAATTCAGTCACGCGTTCTTCCGTCCAGAAATCGCGCCAGGCCTTATAATGACTGCGCGATACAGACTCAGACGGGAATAAGACTGAAGGAAGAAAGACACCGGCAAGCTTCTCTTGTTGTATATCCGGGGCCAGCAAGGCCATTAATTGCTGATTCTTCTCCTGCAACTCATCCGCACTTGATGCCTCCAGCAAAACATAGCATTTACCGGAAAGATTGCCCCAGACGTTCTGCATTTTCTGTTCGGCGGCGATCGATTCCGGCCGGATGGAATTCATGGCCTGAAGATTGACGTCGAAAACCGGTTTGGCAAAGATCAGCATCACCAGAGCAAACGCAGCGGCGGCGATCATTTTCCAGCGCGCGGGCGCGGCCATGTGATGAATGGCCGTGAGCAAAAAACGATTGGGCGCTCGTCCGGCCGGCGGCATGGCCGGGAATATTCTCGGAAACACCCAGTGTACAAAAAGCAGGGCAAACATGATGCCCAGCGCGGCAAAGACGCCGATTTCGGACAAAATTTTAAAGTCGCTGATCAAAAGCAGCAGGAACGCGCCGGTTGTTGTTAAGGCCGCCGTAAGTTCCGCCGACCATACTTCGCGCGCAACCTGCTTTCCATAAGTCGTTTGCCTCTGATCTAAAAACAAAAGATAGGTCAAACCCAGATCGACGGTAAACGCCATAATCGCGCCGCCGAACCCCACCGCCAGCATCGACATGGATTTGAATAAAAAAGAGCAGACAAACAAAGCGGCAATCGCGCCGACCATTGACGGCAAAAGCGCCAGAAGGCCGATAAACGGCCGGGGAAACGCTAAGATCAGCAGAAGCGCGATGCCCAGCGTGGTCAGGATAATCGCCAGCCTGGTATCCCGTTTGGCAATGGTTTCGTTATCGAGCGCCGCGCGGTAGGCGCCCACCGGCGTCAGAATATATTGATCGTTTAAATCTCTATTTTCTTTCAGGTCACGCCGGCAATCTTCCAGAATTTTTTCAATTTGGGCGGCCTTCGCCGTGTCGGTTCCCGATCCGGAAATTCGGGCAATGATCAGCGCGTGTTTGCCATCGGCGGAAAGCAGCTGCCCGTTGTAAAACTGAGCATTATTGGCCGGCATCAGCGAGGACATCCGGCTTAAAATCACGCCAGAGAATCCCAGGGGGTCGCTGCTGATCATTTCGGCACGCCCGATGCCGCCGAGCTCTCCCAGGCTCTGACGGTTTTGCGCCATCGTTTCGCGGATTTTTTCAGGTGTGAGCAGCGGTTGAATTTTTTGCGTGAGGTCTGACGCGCTCAAAAGAGAAGGCAGATTCGCGTTCACATGCGCAATCAGTTCCGGAAAATGGTTGGCATCTTCACCGATGCCGACCTTGGTGAACAAGCTGCTTTTGCTCAATTTGTCTGTGATAAATAACGCCGCCCGGACC
>CAZDYR010000162.1:0-5920 GCA_964509625.1 uncultured Smithella sp.
GTCGAAGAGCCCGTCCGTGGCCGTCAGGTTGATGAACAAATCCGCTTCGATGACGTTGGCGATCATGGCGGCAAGATTGTCGTTGTCGCCGAATTTTATTTCATCGACGGCAACGGAGTCATTTTCATTGATGATCGGCGTGACATGCCATTCCATCAGGGTGGAAAGCGTGTTGCGGATGTTGAGGTAGCGCTGCCGGTCGGTCAGATCCGCGAGCGTAAGCAGGATCTGGGCGACGTAGAGATTTTTCTTTTCAAACGCTTTGGAATAGACGCGCATGAGCCTTCCCTGGCCGATGGCCGCCGCCGCCTGTTTTTCGGGAATGCTTTTGAGTTTGCCCGTGATGTTCAGACGGTGCTTGCCTGAAGCGATGGCCCCGGATGTGACGAGGACAATGGAAAACCCGCGGCGCGTCAGATCACACATCTCCTCCGTCAGGGCGTTGATAATTTTCAGATCAAGGCCGTCGGCGCCCGTGAGCACCGCGGAACCGATTTTAATCAGAATTTTTTTTGCGGATGCCAGCGTGTCCAGACGAATGTTATTCATGACTCATCAGGTTTCAGTTATATTTAAAAGGGTTATTATTTTATTTAATATTTCCTGCAATCCTTCACCGGTTGCCGCGGAAAACGGATAAAGCATTATCCCTTTTTTAGAAAATTGCGCAACGGTTTTTTTGACTTTTTCCCGCACGTTTGGCAGATCGATTTTGTTCAGGCAGGCAAGCTGGGCTTTCTCCAGTAATTGCGGATTATAGCTTTCCAGCTCTTTGTTGATGGCCGTGAAATTTTTCCAGGCATTCGTGTTGGGTTCTTCGGAAATGTCGATCAGGTGCAATAGGACGGAAGTCCGTTCCACATGACGAAGGAATTGAATGCCCATCCCCATGCCGTTATGCGCGCCCGCGATCAGGCCCGGAATGTCCGCCACGACAAAGCTCGGGCTGTCTCCCAGTTTGACAACGCCCAGATGCGGTGTGAGTGTCGTGAAAGGATAATCGGCAATTTTGGGGCGGGCCGCCGAGACACGGGAAATAAAAGTAGACTTCCCCGCGTTGGGAAAACCGACAAGGCCAACGTCCGCCAGCAGTTTAAGCTCCAGTTTCAGCCAGCGTTCCTCACCGTCCATACCTTCCTGCGCGAACCGCGGTGTCTGATGTGTGGATGTCTTGAAATGGGCGTTGCCTTTGCCGCCGATGCCGCCTTTCGCCACGATGAAGGTTTGCCCCTGTTCGGCTAAATCAGCCAGAACTTCTCCTGTTTCAAAATCTTTCACGACGGTTCCGGGCGGGACAATGACTTCCAGATCCGCAGCGCTCCGGCCGGTGCGGTTGTTGCCGGAGCCGTTTCCGCCGTTTTTGGCCATCTGATGCTGCTGATATTTTAAATCCAAGAGGGTATGATGGCTTTTGTCTGCGCGAAAAATGACATCGCCGCCTTTGCCGCCGTCGCCGCCGTCGGGGCCGCCTTTGGGAACAAACTTTTCCCGCCGGAAGCTGATACAACCCGGGCCGCCGTGTCCGCCCCTCACAAATATTTTCGCTTCATCAACAAATTTCATAAAGACCTGCAGGATATTGTTTACGTTGGAATGTTATTCGATCATTCGCAAAACGATTATATCATCGTATAACGGGATTCCCGTCTCCATGACCGTCAGGGCAACACCTCAAAGGCGTCGGAAAGCGCAAGTGACGGGGCGCAAAATCGCTGGAAAATACCAAAAAGAAAAAAGGCGCTTATGGTTTAAGCGCCTTTGAATTCAGAATTTGCAAATCTTCTTATGCCGCCGCGTAGACGCTGACCTTTTTGCGGGTCTTGTCGAGTCTTTCATACTTAACGACACCGTTAATGAGGGCGAAAAGCGTGAAATCTTTTCCTAGGCCCACATTGTTGCCCGGATGAATTTTGGTGCCTACCTGCCGCACGATAATCGATCCGGCGTGAATCTGCTCGCCGCCATATACTTTGACGCCGCGCCGCTGCGCGTTGGAGTCTCTACCGTTGCGGGAGCTTCCCTGACCTTTTTTATGTGCCATGATGTCCTCCGCCTATATTGAAATCTTCTTGATTTTCATGCTGGTTAATTGCTGACGATGTCCGGTCTTCTTGCGGAATCCCTTGCGCTTTTTATACTTGCCGATGACCACTTTCGGACCTTGTGTTTGTGCCACAACTTCGCCGACGACTTTTGCGCCATCCACAAAAGGCTTCCCGATTTTCACGGCGCTGTCATCGGATACCATGAGAACTTCATTGAAAATAACCTCGGTTCCGTCATCATCGGCAATTTTTTCAACGAATAAAACGTCCCCTTCGCTGACCTTATGCTGTTTTGCTCCTGTTTTGATAATTGCGTACATATGCCTATATCCTTCTTTCACGTTAAGACCGAAGCTTATAGACAAATCGCCTTTATTTGTCAACCTAATTTAGCGGATTTGTGATTTTTTTATAAAAGGTCAGGATACTGTCTGCAATATGTTGATATTACTGGGCTATGAAGGAGAAGATATTTTTCAAGAAATGGTATTTCCAGCCGATATATTTAATGACTGAAATCCTTGTTCAGTGGGTAAAATAGTAGTTTGTCTCTCAAGTACATATAATTAATAAGGAATCTGCGAATGGAAAAGATGAAACTGGGCGGTAAGCTGATCGGGGCATTCGGGCTGATGGGGCTGATGCTTCTGGTCGGCGGGTTGGTGGGGACATTTGGAATTTCTCAGGTTTCGGGCAAATTAAAGAGCATTTCGGAAATCGGTCACTCGGACGCTAATTCAATTAGTGCTCTTTCAGAATCGCAGTTGCACATCCAGAGACTCAGCAGATCACTGCTGGTACCGGAAACTTTCAATGATATCAGCGAAAAAGACCGGATAATTAAAAGCCTCGAAGAGGAATGGGCACGCGCGGAAGCTTCCTGGAAAAACTACGACGCTTTGAGCCGGTCTCAGGAAGCCGACACGATATGGAAAAACCTTAGACCCTCCTGGGAATCCTGGATAAAAGCGGATCGCGAGTTTGCCCAGGCGCTTCGGAACGGCAGCCGGGAAGACGCGCTCAGGGTCATGAGCACTCAGGTGGAGGAACCTTTTGACGCCAGCCGCAAACTTTTAATGAGTCTTTCTGATGCCAATCTGAATCTGGCCCGGAAGACGGGAGAAAGCGGATTAAGCCAGGCGTCGTGGCTGATGGTTCTCGCCCTGGGCGGAACCCTCCTGGGAATCATCATTGCCGTCAGCTTCGGTTTGTATTTCGCGCGGTCAATTACGCGTCCCATCCACCAGATGATTTCAAAATTGACCGAGACGGCGGGCCAGTTTGCCGAAGCAGCCCAGCAAATCGCGGAATCCAGCAATCACCTGGCGGAAGGCGCTTCCGTCCAGGCTTCCGCTGTGGAAGAAGCTTTCAGCGTTGTCAATAAGCTCTCCTCCGACAGCAATCTGCATAATGATCAGGTTCAAAACCTGAAAAACACGACTCATAAAGTCGACAAACTGCGGGAGGAGACCCATGACAATGTCAAACTGACGGCTTCAACCATGACGGACATCAAATCCTCCAGTGAGGAAACATCCAATATTCTCAAAAATATTGAAAAAATCGCTTTCCAGACAAACCTGCTGGCGCTCAACGCTTCGGTGGAAGCGGCCCGCGCAGGCGAGGTAGGAGCCGGATTCGCCGTGGTTGCCGATGAGGTGCGCAATCTGGCGGTCCGTTCCGCGGAGGCGGCTAAAAAGACGACGCAGCTGATCGGCGGGACTGTTGAAGTGATTTATAAAGGCGCGGAAATGGTGGTGTCAACGTCGGAGAAATTTGAGAAATACAATGTTGTGGCGAGGGATTTTGTCTCCATTCTTGATCGCGCGGCGGATTTGTGCCGGGAGCAGATGCCGAAGTTCCGTCAGATCAAAAAGTCCATGGAGGAAATTCATCATGTTGTGCAGGGCAACGCCGCCAGCGCCGAAGAAGCGGCTGCCGCGGCCCAGCAAATGACCGCCCAGTGTGAAGCCATGAAACAGTTTGTCCGGGAACTGTCCGCTGTTGTCGGAGAAGACGGCGTGAATTTCCTTGACCGGATATCCGGAAGTAAAAAAAATCATCTCAAGCTTCCCCCGCCGGGGCTTTCTGAAGCGTTCGAGTCCGAAGCGGATGTGATCGGGGAGGTGAAATCATGAAAAATCTGAAACTGAGTTCAAAATTGATCGGCGGTTTCCTGGCGATGGCTCTGATCCTGCTCGCGGGCGGGCTGGTGGGGTTTTCCGGTATAGCGGTCGTGAAAAGCCATCTGGAAGAATTTGTGAATGTTCGCGTCGGAGCAAATCAGGCCCTTTACGTTATTCAGGATCAGCAGCAGAATGTTCTGGCCATGGAGCAGTCGCTCCTGACGCCGGAGATTCTGAATGACGCTGTTCAGAAAGATAAATTGCTCAAGGGCATAGAGGATGCGTGGAGGCGGGCTGAGGCTGCCTGGAAACAGTATGATCAGCTTCCGCGGGACGAAGAAACGGACGCTCTTGTCAAAAAGGTCAAACCCGCCTGGCAGGGCTGGCGAAGCGCGGATGAAGAATTTCTCGGGATGATCAGGCAGGGCAATCGTGAGGAAGCCAGGCGTGTCATGAGTTCACGTGTGGAAGAGGCCGCTTCCGCCAGCCGGAAAACCCTCAAAGATCTGACGGACACTTTTGTAAAATCGGATCAGGCGACGGCGCTCCTGGCGATCTCTCAGGGGAACCGGTTGACCGTCATCGCGCTTGTCGGAACATTCATCGGCATTATTCTGGCGCTGGGTCTGGGTTTTTATTTTTCGAGGTCCATCACGCGACCGATCAATCATGTTGTTGAAAATCTGACTCAGACAGCCCGGCAGTTTGCCGAAGCGGCCGCGCAGATCGCGCAATCCAGCAGCCATCTGGCGGAGGGAACATCCATTCAGGCTTCCGCCGTGGAAGAAACTTATTCTGTAACAGAAGAGCTCAAATCCTCCAATGCGAGATATATTGAGATTATCGGGGAGCTGAAAGGCAGACTGAACAACACGAACGCCATCGGGATGGACGCTTTTGAAACCATGAAAGCGGCCAAGAAAGCGATGAAGGGCATCAAGCAGACCAGCGAGGAAACGTCGGTCATTGTTCAGGCGATCGAGAAAATCGCTTTCCAGACCAATCTGCTGGCGCTCAATGCCTCGGTGGAAGCCGCGCGCGCCGGCGACGCGGGCAGTGGTTTTACCGTGGTGTCCGACGATATCCGCGGCCTGGGCGCCAGATCCACGGAAGCCGCCAAGAACTCTATCGCACTGATCGGCAAAACGGCCGCCATTGCCGGAGACGGCAATGATTTTATCGGGCTGAGCATAAAGAAGTTTATTGAATACGGCACCAGCTCCATGAATATTTACACCTATACGGAGGAAGCGGCGAAAGTTGCCAGGCAGCAGCTTGACGGTGTGAATCAAGTCAACGCGCTGATTGAATCGATCAGTAAATCGGCTCAGGCCAACGCGGCTGCCGCCCAGGAAGCCTCCTCCGTGTCTGAAGAAACCACCGCGCAGGCCATGTCGGTGCAGAAAGTCATCAGGGAACTGGGCATGGTTGTCGGCTACACCGAGCATTGACGACGTCCGCGGCGTCTTTTCCCGCCGGCGCAATTCTCGCTTGCATAAAACGGATGCCCAAAGGTAGAATGCACCCGCAAGTCGCTTAAACGAACTCTCAGGCAGGCGGGTGGAATGCGCGGAAACGGGTTTGCTGTGGTCATGGTGATCGGTCTGGTGATTCTGCAAGCGGCGGTCGGCCTGGCGGATGGACCCGAACGACGTCTTGTCCAATCGCTGCTGGTCGCCGAAGGCATTGATCCGGCCCAGGCCGAAAGCATCCTTCAGGATCCGCGCGTGGCCGTCCGCCGGGACATTG
>CAZDYR010000163.1:0-5860 GCA_964509625.1 uncultured Smithella sp.
ATTCTTGATGGCGTCGATGGCCAGCTGATAGTGAAAATGAATGTCGGCAATCAAAGGGATTTTAATCCCCTTTTTAATCTCCGGCAGCGCCCGGACGGCTTCCTCATCGGGGACGGCTACCCGGGCGATTTCACAGCCTGCTTCCTGCAAAGCGTTAATCTGACTGACTGTCGCCCCGACATCGCGCGTATCCGTGTTGGTCATGGATTGCACAACAACGGGCGCGTCCCCTCCAATTTTAACCGATCCGACATGAATTTCTCTGGTTTTTCTTCTGATTTTTGAACCTTTTTCCATAGGTATTAGGCTTTCTCTCCTATCTGTTTGGAATTTATAACATGTGTGTGCTTCCCGGGCAATGTCTAATTTCAGAAAATTAGCCGTTTTGGCTTCCATGAAAGCAAAAACGACAGCCGCGGATGTTCCCCAGGGAATCTCACCGTCAACTGCCGTTTCTTACATTCTATTTAACCGGTTTGACCGGACTTATTTTCCCAACCAGCAATGCAGACAAAGCTGCTGGGCCGGCAGACCGATTGCCGCAATCATGTCTTCGATGGTCATGTATTTCAGCGACGTCACGTTTAAATCACGCCGGATCCAGTCAACCATTTTAGCGTGTTTGGACGAGGTAACGTCCAGATAATCCGAAGGATCGTTGATGTCTTTGCCTTCCATCGCGCGCATGGCTTTGCGGCAGGCAAGTTCAGCGGTTGTCCGGGTTGAAGAAGCGTAAATGCAGGGAAACATCAGCGGGGGGCAAGCCGGTCTGATGTGAATCTCCCTGGCGCCGTTGTCCCACAATTTTTTAACCGTTAAATTTTTCAACTGTGTGCCGCGCACAATCGAATCGTCGCAAATAATCATCCGGTTGCCGTTAATGACATCCCGCACGGCAACCAGTTTCATGGTTGCCACCAGATCACGTATTTCCTGAGTGGGCGGCGTGTAGCTCCTCCCATAACCGGGCGTGTACTTCACCAGAGGCCTCCGGTAGGGAATGCCGGATTCCATGGCATATCCGATAGCGTGACCGACCCCGGAATCGGGGACACCGGCCACAAAATCCGCCTCAACATTATCCCGCCTGGCCAGATAACTGCCGCAGCGTTCCCGGGTGTGCTCCACACTGATACCCTCGTAAATCGATGAAGGAGATCCCGTATAAATCCAGAGGAAGGAACAGATCTTCTTCTGGTTTCCCTCCGGCTTGAGCTGTTTGATGCCGTTGGGAGAAAGCAGCACGATCTCACCGGGCCCCAAAAACCGGTGCAGTTCGTAGCCCAGATTCTCAAAGGAGCTGGCCTCCGTGGCCACGACATAGGATTTTCTGCCTGAGTCTTTGCACTGTCCCAGCGCCAGCGGAAAGCGTCCGACCTTGTCACGCGCCGCGTAAATCCCTTCCGGTGTCAGAACCAGGGCGCAGATGGACCCTTCGATAATGCCGCGCATGGACGCGATGCCTTCGACAATATTATCTCCGCGGTTGATGAGCGATGCGACAAGCTCCGCGTTATTGACGCCCCCGCCGGTCATCTCGGAAAAGGAGACGCCTTCATTGAGCAGTTCTTCGACCAGCTCATTTTTATTGGTGATCAACCCCGTGGCTACCACCGCAAAAACACCAAACTTGGAACGGAAAATCAAGGGCTGCGGCGCTTCATCGTCAATCGCGCCGATGCCTGAATATCCCTCCATCTTCTTATAATCATCGACAAACCGTGATTTAAACTGCGCCTGTGATATCTCATGGATGGTATTGTAAAACCCTCTATTGCCGAACACAGCCATCCCGCCGTGTTCCGTTCCCAGATGCGAATGATAATCCGTTCCGTAAAAAAGGGTGTGAACACAACTGTCCTGCGTGACGACCCCGAAAAGACCTCCCATTTTCCTCTTCCTTCCAGAATGTATTTAAACAATTAATGCAACGTCGTTTTGAACGCGGTCCGGTGTTTCAAAATCCGGGTTTTCCGCGCCGGAAACGATAACATCCACGCCCTTCTGTTTCAGGGCGCCGACTTTCGCGGCAACGGCCGGCATCTCCGGTGTTTTTATATTTCCGCTCTTCCGGCCGGCCTCGCGAACTATCTCTTGCTGCCGCCGTTATACTTTTCCATCATTTTCTGATAGACATTGTCCGGAACCAGCCCTCTCACGGTTCCGCCCAGGCTGGCCACTTCTTTAATCAAATTAGAACTGGTGTAAAACCATCTGAATCCGCTCAGCAGAAATACCGTTTCAATATCCCTTGTCTGACGACGGTTCATCAGAGCCATCTGAAATTCATATTCGAAATCGGAAAGGGCCCGCATGCCTCGCAGGATGATGCTGACTCCGGATTTTTTCAGGTAATCGACCAGGAGGCCTGAATGACTGTCCACGCGGACTCCTTTGACGTCGGCGAATATTTCTCTGATAAACTGGCATCGCTCTTCCATGGAAAACAGCGACGACTTGTTCGGGTTATAAGCGACCAGGACGATAATTTCATCAAAGACCCGGATGCCTCTTTTGATAATGTCCACATGACCGTTGGTGATCGGATCAAAAGAGCCCGGGTAAATCGCAATTTTATTATCAAACTTTTCCTGCATCATGTCCTGTCCATCCTTATGAAACTTAAATAATTATCCCCGTATTTTCTCTGATCCGCCAAAGACCAGCCAGCCGCGGGAGGCAGTTCTTCTCTGATGGAGTGCTGAAGCGCAAGAATGCCGTCTTCCTGCAGGACGGGATACTGGGTCAATGCCCGGATCGTTTCTCCGATCAGCCCCTGATTGTAAGGGGGATCGGCAAAGGCCATGTCAAATCTTTGTTTGTTACGATGCAGATCGCGCAAGGCCGATTGAAAATCCGCATAAATGATCCGGCATCTATCCGGATATCCGCACAAGGCGGCATTATCGCGGATGACTTCCACCAGAACTTTACTTTTTTCGACAAAGGTAACGGTTCTGGCCTTCCGGCTTAATGCTTCTAATCCAACGGCTCCGGATCCGGCAAATAAATCCAAAACGTTTTGATCCGCCGGGGATCCCAGTATATTGAAAAGAGCTGATCTCAAAAAATCCGTTGTCGGTCTCTGAGCTGACCGTGAAGGAAAATTCAGCGTTCTGCCCTTTGACTCACCTCCGGTAATTCTCATCGTCACACATCGGAATCAGAACATCATTTCCGCCGGCATGCCTATCAGCCGGCATTTGTTTTCGAGTCTTTGCCGCGCATTTTTTGAATAAATTTAAAGACCCACCACAGAGGCCCGGAAATGGCATAACCTATAAAAATGATGAAAATCATGATTTCCGGTTTATAAACGATAATCAGGATAATGCCGACAATGACGATAAATGTCATAAACGGCATGCGGGCAAATAGTTTCATGTCCTTGCCGCTGTAATATTTAATATTGCTGACCATCAAAAGAGAGAGAAGAAAAACCAGAATCATCATGAAAGGGTTATGAAATGTTCCCTCAACACCGATTTCATGAAAAAAAATAACGGTCGCGGCAATCACGGAAGCCGCCGCCGGAATGGGCAGACCGTTAAATACCTTACTGTCAATCAGTCCGATTTGAATGTTATAGCGCGCCAGACGCAACGCGCCGCAGGCGACAAACAGGAAACCCGCCATCCAACCCAGTTTCCCGTAAAAAGACATCGCCCAGATGTAGGCGAGCAAAGACGGCGCGACACCAAACGCGATCAAATCGGCCAGAGAGTCGTATTCCGCCCCGAATTTACTGGTGCTGTTTGTCATCCGGGCAACCCTGCCGTCCAGACCGTCAAAAACAAGGGAAATGAATATGGCTATCGAGGCCACGAAAAATTTTTCCTGAATCGACGCGATAATGGAATAAAAGCCCATAAACAGGCTTGCCGTTGTAAAAAGGTTCGGCAGGACATAAATGCCTTTTTTCAACCTTATTTTCCGAAGGCGCCGATCTTCATTGATTCGCCGATCTTCATTCATGAGAGATATCCTAGGGGTGTCTGTCCCGCCCGGACTTTGTCATCCGGATTTACAACAATTCGGGAATCAGAAGGTAAGAAAACTTCAACGCGAGAACCGAAACGGATCAAACCAAATCTCTCGCCCTTTTTGATGATCGCTCCTTCGGAGGTCCAGCAAACGATTCGCCTGGCGATCAGCCCGGCAATCTGCACCACCCAAACCGCCCGTCCGTCTTTGGTGCGTATCATGATTTCATTTCTTTCATTTTCCTTGGAGGCCTTATCCAGGTTGGCCGATAGAAATTTACCCTTGTGGTAGGCAATCCTCTCGATTGTTCCGTCAAAAGGAGCGCGATTGACATGCACATTAAAGACATTCATGAAGATGCTGATCTTTTTGAACCGGCCCGTGATGGTGCCCTGAACATCAACATCTTCAATTTTAATGACCTTCCCGTCGGCAGGACAAATGACCAGATTTTTTTCATCACGAAACTGCCTTTCCGGATTGCGGAAAAAGCAAAGAATAAAAACCGTGATCGCGGCTAAAAAAACCGCCAGCCAGATGATGCCGAAATAAGCTGCAAGGATGGTGAGGACCAGGGAAACGATGATGAAGGGAACCCCTTCGTAAGCGATAATACTATTATGTTTCATACAGTATTTTCTTTCCTCAAACGAGGTTTTGTTGATATATGAATTGAGGGTTCTTGTCAATAAATCTTTGCCTGATGGATTCATGACTATCGGCTTGACATCATAGCCAAAATGCATATATAAATCAAAAAAATGCGAGGAGGCTCAAGATGGCCAAAAAAGTCAAAATATACACGCTGAGCACCTGCAGCCATTGCAAAGCTGCCAAAAAGTTTTTAAATGAAAACAACATCGCTTTTGACGCGACGGACGTTGATTTGCTGCAGGGCGCGGCCAGAGAGGACGTCCTCAACGAAGTGGTTCAATACAACCCTCAACGGTCGTTTCCAACCATCGTCATCGGTGAAAAAATCATCATCGGATTTAAGGAAAACGACATCAGGGAGGCGCTGGGGCTTTCATGACACCTGTCGAGCTTTATGAGCTTTTAAAAAAAGCCCAGGAACCCAAGGGTTATTTTTTCAACAAGGATAAGGACTGGGTTCTTTCGATTCTCCAGGATCTTCTAGTCAACAAAGAACGTTACGGTTACACGTCCTGTCCCTGCCGCCTGGCGGCAGGCGACCGCGAAAAAGACCGCGACATCATGTGTCCGTGCGTTTACAGAGCTGAAGATGTGAAAGAATTCGGAAGTTGTTACTGCAATTTATACGTTACCCAGGACTGGAACAACGACAAAATTCCTCACCGGTACGTCCCGGAAAGACGACCGCCGGAAAAAATATTTATATAAATTCCCTTCTTTACACATTTGAGCGCTGAGCATGGAAATTGTTTTGCGCCGCCCGTCATGTATATTTTTATCTTAATGGGTTGACAAATGACTCAAGTAACAATAAGTTACGTCCGATTTTATTAGCCGAAAGGATCATGTTGATGATTAACACATACATTTGTAAGAAAAAAGGGGTTTTGATAGAGGAAATTTGCACGGACACCACCTGCGAGTGGCGTCTTAAAAATGAAGCGTTTTTAAACTGCACCTGGGTGGCCTGCAATTTCGGACCTTTCACGCTGGAAGAAGTCGGTGATATGATGGGCGTCACCCGGGAACGAATTCGTCAGATCGAAGCCAAAGCACTCAAAAAACTTCAGCATAAGAAAAGAAGAGATCAGCTTAAAGATTTTGCCGCACCGGGCAACGATTGGGATAACCTTTAAACTTTCCCCCGCTTCTAAATGAAAGATGATATCGAGGCGGCTAGGAGGAGGCGACGAGGCGTATTATACACGCGTGACCTTTAGGT
>CAZDYR010000164.1:0-5859 GCA_964509625.1 uncultured Smithella sp.
CTTTCATTGAAACCTCTCCTTATGATTTGATCTTACACCACCTATCGGCAAAATCAAGAAATTACTTTAATTTGTTTTTTACCTCCCCGGATATTTCCCGTGCATTCGTTTTAGTAAACTGTTCATACAATACTTTCTGCAAACCCATTCCATTTCCATGGTTTGAAATACTTTCAGCCAGTTTCTGATCCATAATCATGGTGTATGTATCCTTGCCGTAATTCATGCCGTTTTTATTCTCCGGGACCGTTTTACGCATGGTCTTTAACAACTCATAGGTAAAAATTGATTCAAAATCAGCGCAGGCTTTCTTTAATTTTTTAAGGTCTTCTTTGCTGTATTTTGAAGAAGACACATTCTCACTGGATTGCGTTGATAAATTCGTTATGTTGATGGGTGATGTCATATCTTTCAAATCCCGTCGCATTAAATAATCTGAATGTCAGCCTGAAGAGCGCCTGCCGCTTTAATCGCCTGTAAAATGGTAATCAAATCGCGAGGCGACACACCAATAGCATTGAGAGCCCTGACCACCTCAAAAATCGTTACAGATTGCGGAAGAAGCATCAGTTGCTTTTTCTCTTCTGTGATTGAAACGGTTGTTTCCGTGGTCACAACTGTTTGTCCACCCGGAACAACGGTTGCTCCCGCAGGTGCTGCAGCTGCGGGAACACGTCCAGCCTGGGGAAGTGCCTCAGGACCAGGTCTGCCCTGCTGGGCGGCGGCCGGCGAGCGGACTCCCGGAGTGGCTGGAGCAAACGGCAGAGGCTGAGAAACTTTCGTATCTTCTTTGATCTGGATGCTCAAATTACCATGAGCAACCGCCACAGTTGAAATTCGTACATTATCGCCCATAACAACTGTGCCTGTTTTTTCGTTAAGGATAACCACAGCGGATGCATCAACCGCGACATCAAGTGATTCAAGATGATAAACCAGTTCAGATAAAGACCCCGCAAAGGCAGTATTTGCTTTCACGCTGACAGAAAAAGCGTCCAGCTGTTTGGCTTCGGCAAAGGACAAGGATTTGTTGATGGCAGTTGCCATTCGGGTAGCCGTCGTAAAATCCGGCTGCTGCAAATTAATCATCAGAACGCGCTTTGAATCAAAATCGTAAGCCAGTTCCTTCTCCACGGTGGCCCCGTTGGATATTCTTCCCACTCTTGTATGATTTTTGACTGCACCGCCGCCTGCGCCTCCCGCGGAATAACCGCCCAGTGAAATGGGTCCCTGGGCTACGGCATAAATTTCACCGTCCGCACCTCGCAAAGGTGTCATGAGCAATGTTCCTCCCTGGAGACTTTTAGCCGACCCGACGGAAGAAACCACGACATCGATTTTCGAACCGTTTTTCGCAAAGGGGGGCAGTGTGCCCGTAACCATGACAGCGGCAATATTGTCAGCCTTTAAGGCCGCTGTTTTGTCTTTCATGGACAGACCCTGCCGATTCATGATGTTAGCCAGCGACGCAGCTGTAAACAAGTTTTTGGCCAGATCATCACCGGTTCCGGCCAATCCCACAACAACACCGTAGCCAATCAGCTGGTTGTCCCGGACGCCTCCGATGGTCGCTATGTCTTTGATTCTAGCTGCAAAACTTACGCTCGTCCACATCATCATGATCAGAAGCGCGAGAAGCATTAATCGTATCGTTTGTTTTTTCATTTCTCTCTCCACAATCATTATTCCATTTTTAGAAAGGCCAGACCCAGTCTACTGCACGTGTTGCCCAGCCCGGTCTCATTTTGTCATTGATGACACCTGCACCCGTATAGATAATATGAGCATCAGAAATGTATTGAGACGCGATGGTATTTTCGGATGTGATGTCCTGAGGCCTGATAATACCGCCGATAATCAGGTATTGATCCTCCGCATTGATCGTCACCTGCCTGCGGCCTTCAATCATCAGGTCTCCGTTATCCAGCACACGAATGACCCGGGCACTGATTCGGGCGACCAGGGTGTTGTTACGGCTTGTATCTCCCTGACCTTTTAAGTTATTGCTATGCGTTCCGCCTATAGCAATCTGCCCCCCCATATTGGCGTTTCGACCTATGATTGAATTCTCAAGCCCGAGAAATGCGTCAATATTCGCGCTGGTCGAGGCATCGCGGCTTGTTCCTGTGCTGGCCTTGTTTCCTCCAGATGCGGACTCCGCAACAATAATCGTTACGATATCATTGACATATCTGGCCTTTTTATCTGTAAAGATCATACTTTTATCACTTTCACCGCGCCAGATGGAACCCGGAGCCGGTTTGACGGCCTGTTGCGGTGGCACATGAACAATATCCGGACGAGTGATTTCTTTGCTTTGCCAGCACCCCGTCGAAAAAAGCGCAAGGCTGATCAGGGATACTATGAAGATGTAATATTGGTTTTTCATAAATACCTCTTTCACTAAAAATCTATCTGAACCTTTGACGGACCGACCACCCGCGCGTAAATGATTTTGTTGGAACTGAGATTGCGCACTTTTACGAATGCATCATCCGCGCCGTCTTCTTCAGCCAGACCGCTCATGATGATTTTCATGGCACCATTGTCCAGAACGACCTGCACCATTCTTCCTTTTTTCACCGACTTCACCTCTCTGAGCATGCTGCGCGTAATATGCGCATTGGGGCGAATGCTGACGATAATGGTTTTGCCGATGACATCGTCCAGCGAGGATATGGCATTCATCGGAATACGTTTCACCCACTTTTTCTGGACCGTTACCTCATCGGCCGACAGGACCGTGTTCTTCGCGATGGTATTCAGGCTGACGACAAAATCCCGCTGCACTTCGATGCGCACACGAACGGTTTCTTCTCTCAGGAAAACACCGTTTGAAAAAATGCGAACATTGAACGCGGTATCACCGATATATTCTTCGCTTGCTCTGTTCTCGATGCTGAATGTAATCTTGCCGGAAGCTTCGTCTATTTTCGGCAGTCCCGAAAGAAATTCAATCCGCACATTTTCGGCGGGATGAAGCGTATTTTGATCAATGTGTTCACGGATTTTCTGCATTAACATGTTTTGCTGATTCTGTTTGCAGAAGACAGAAACCGGTTCAATCAGGCCGACAGAGCAGATCAGCAAAGCAATGAGCAGCACCATTCCTTTCATTCTCGTCATAACTTACGACCTCTTAAGGCTGTTGATGATGCCCAGCATCGTGTCGGCGGTCTGAATGGCCTTGGAGTTGATTTCATAGGCGCGCTGACCGACAATCATCCGCACCATTTCATCAATGACATTGACGTTGGACATTTCGAGAAAATTCTGTGAGATGGTCCCGATACCGTTTTCTCCGGGATTGCCGGTAATCGGTTCACCGGAAGCCTCCGACTTGGCAAAAAGATTTCGTCCGATAGCGGTGAGTCCGGCGGGATTGACAAAGATGGCCAGTTCCAATCTTCCCGTGGCCAGTGGATTTCCTGCCTGATCGGCCGCAGTCCATGTTCCACCGGTATCTACCGTAAAGGACACCGTCCCCGTTGGCACGGTGATATTGGGAAGAAGCGGAAGACCTTCAGAATTAACAATCAGGCCGTCCCTGTTGATCTTGAAATTACCCGCCCGGCCGTAATAGGTCTCGCCGTTGTCATCAAACTGGAAAAAACCGTCTTTCTCAATGGCCCAGTCAAATTGATTGCCGGTTTGCTGATAGTCGCCCTGTAAAAACATTCTTTGTGTTGAAACAGGTTTAACACCCATACCGATTTCAATACCGACAGGCATCTGATTACCCTGAGAGGTCTCGGAACCTGACTTGGTATAAATCTGGTACATCAAATCCTGAAAATCGGCCCTGGATTTCTTGAAACCGACCGTGTTAACGTTTGCCAGATTGTTGGCCACGACATCCTGTTCAATCTGCTGCGCCACCATGCCGGTAGCCGCTGTCCATAATGATCGCATCATCGTGCATGTCCCCCTATATTAATTTCCCTATTCTACCGGTGGAAATCTTATCCATGTCCTGCAAGGTCAAAATCACTTTTTGATAGGTTTCAAAAGTTCGCTGGATTTCCATCATATCTGTCATTTCGCGCACGGCATTCACGTTGGACATTTCCAGATAGCCGCCCGCAATTCTATAAGAGTCGGCATTTTTCAGGCCGGCTTTCCCTTGATCAACGTATTTACCGCTCGTTGAACGAGTCAGTTCATGCGGATTTTTAAAGGCGGTCACTTTGATTTTTCCGGCAGCAGTCCCGTCCACGTAAATCATTCCTTCTTCATTAATTTTTACCGACTGCCCATCGATGATAATTTTGCCGGAATCACCTAAAACATAGTCACCCTGAGGAGTAACCAGCTCTTTGTTTTTGTTGAGAACGAAGCTGCCGTCGCGTGTGTAGACGTTGCCCTGTTTTGTCTGAATCGTGAAGAAGCCTTCTCCTTCAATGGCCAGATCAAAACTGTTGCCCGTTACTTTTAATGTGCCTTGCGAAAAATCCATTTTGGAAACAGTCGGCCCCAGATCAACCATTGCGCCTTCCTGCGCCTGTTTTCCCTTCATGGCGTAATATAAATGCTCCGCCTTGAATCCTGATGTGGAAGAATTGGCAACATTGTTTGTAACAAAATCCAATTGTGTGAGTTTTCTTGCTCCGGCCCGGCCAATATCTGTCACATCGTAGCGCATCGATTTCCTCCTTTTTCCGACTCAATATTGCAATCGTTATGCCAGATAAAACTCACGCCGGACCACGAGATGTTATCAATCGGGACTATCGTTGCATATAATTGATATGATTATTATTTGCGTAATTTGATCTTCGGCATGATTTTGAATGCAGCATACAATCATCCATTGAATGAGTCTGTTGTAAATGTCCTGATCGGGAAATTTTTTACCGCAGGGAATATTTTTCCGTAATGAATGAAATGAAAGGTTTTATCGCTGTTTCTGCAGTCGCTGATCTTCATTAAGGGAATAAACAAAAGCCAGTATTTCCGCAACCGCCCGGTAGAGTTCCACCGGAATTTCGGATCCGACCTTGAGTTTGCTTAATACCTGAACCAGATCAGGATCACTTTTAATGGGAATACCGTTTTCCCGGGCCAGTTCAATAATTTTTTCGGCAATGGTTCCGCGGCCGCTCGCCGTCACGGCCGGCGCGCTGCTTTTAGTTGCATCGTACTTGATGGCCGCCGCAAGCCTGGCTGCCTGTTTATTTTCTTCACGGTCTTTCATCTGTTACCCTTTAAACAAAATGATTCACCAGGTCTGTTGAGCCAAGTAAATGTTCGTTGATAAATTCAGTCCTCTGACGCTCCAATTCGGAAACTTTGAGGCAATCGACTTGCTCCACTCCATAACCGATGGCACCCAGTGCGTCCTTTAATTTTGGCGCGGAAGCGTTGACCAGTTGTGCAATCTCCTCACTTTCGCATTTAATCACACAACGAATATGGCCTGCCTTCAGAGAGGCGTCAATTGACAGATTCCCCAGGTAGTCTAAATCCAGAAAAATCATAATGGAACACGATGAAAACTTTTTCGCTCCCGCGGCATTTTTATCATCCGGAGAAATAAAAATATCCGCCTGGCGTAAAGAATCTCCCAAAGCCAGCGGAATCTGTAAGTACAGCCCGGATTCATTTTGCTGATAAACGACATTGACCGCCTGCCTGGCTTCAATCGTCTGAAGAGCCTCTGATGCAAAAGAGGCCAGATGGAGCAATTTTGCCGCGACCTGTGGGTCAGACTTTGGATCTGCTCTCAGTGCCTGAGCCACAATCTCTGATAATTTCAGCAGGGATGCTTTCAAATTATCCGAATGCGGCGGTGCAGCGGGACCGTCCTTTCCCGAACCGGAAGACATTCTGCTTAAATCGTTTTCCAGCAACATCCCTGAT
>CAZDYR010000165.1:0-3418 GCA_964509625.1 uncultured Smithella sp.
CTTTTCGGGAATCGGCATTGGATGTCAAGGCGATATCGCCGTGATGGGCCTTGACAGTCGCAAAAGCCTGCGGCAGGCCCAGGCCGGTACCCTCGCCGACGGGCTTGGTTGTAAAAAAAGGAGTGAAAAGAAGCGGTATGTTTTCCAGGGGAATGCCTTTGCCCGTATCGGCAAGGGTAATCGTAATCTGATTGTCGTCTCCATCGACAGTAATGCTTAGCATGCCGCTGTCGGGCATGGCTTCTATTGCATTTTTCGCCAGATCATAAAAAACCGTTCCCACCTGTTCATGATCGATCCACACCGCCTCATCCTTCAGAGAGGATTTCAACGAAACGGTGATCCCTGCCGGACATAATAATTTTTCCAGGTTTTCCTGCAGAATTTTCAGAATGCTTGTTTCTCTAAATTTCAATCCCTGCAAAAGTCATAAGCTCCCTTCTGTTCACCTATTTTTAAAATTAACATTTTCCATAAAAAATAACCATTTTATCTTATTGACATCAAATCGCCGGGCATGATAGATATGAGCACAATTCAGTAAGCTATTGACAGCAATTTAGTTTTCAAGACAGTTCCCAACCATTTTGCTGATTGATGAGGAGTCGCCTTTGAAATTACGAGAAGTAAGAGATATCCTGGATGCGGAAGTTATTGTCGGAGATGAGAATCTTGATCTTGAGGTAAAAACCGCCTTCGGTGCCGACCTCATGAGCGACGTGCTGGCCTTTGCCAAAGCCGGCAGTCTTCTGCTCACCGGATTAACCAACACGCAGGTGATTCGAACAGCCAACGTACTGGATATTGCCGCCATTATTCTTGTGCGCGGCAAAAAACCATCCTCCGAAACTATCACATTAGCCAGCGAACTGAAAATTCCCATCCTGACCACGAAATACATTCTATTTGAAACGGCGGGCCGCCTTTACATGAAAGGCATTGTCGGCTGCCTGCAAAAAGTTGATAATACCAGTGGGCGAAACTAATCAAAACATCTACTCGGGCAGTTTTAATATTGAAGGCGGCAATTTCAATTCCGCGGGCACGGTTTCAACCAGTATCAAGTCCATTCTGAAAAAGCTGGAAATTCCCGGTGAGATCGTCCGACGAGCGGCGATTGTATCCTATGAAGCGGAAATCAATGTAGTCTCCTACGCAAAAAAAGCGATGGTTACACTAACCGTCGTTCCGGGCAGTGTTCATATCGAAGTAAAAGATGAAGGACCCGGCATCCCCAACATTGAACTTGCCATGCAGGAAGGTTATTCCACGGCTGATCAGCGAATACGTGAAATGGGCTTCGGCGCGGGTATGGGGCTCAGTAACATTAAAAATTATTCTGATGAATTTCATATTGAATCGGAAGTCGGCAAAGGCACGCATCTCAAGATGACGATTCAAACGCCATAATGATGTTTAAAGGATTCGATGATGAAAACGGAAAAAATAGTTCAGGCGCTGGGGTTGGATGTCAAGTGCGGAAAAGATTATCTGGGTAAAGAAGTCACGGGCGGTTACACCGGTGACCTCTCAAGTGATGTCATGGGCAATTCCAAAGAGGGTTACATCTGGATCACACGGCAGGTTCACCAGAACATTGTCGCCGTTGCCAGTCTCAAGGAACACGCGGGCATTATCCTGATCAACTCCTCTGAACCCACCCGGGAAACACTGGAAAAGGCCGAGGCGGAAAAGATTCCGATCATGGTATCCGATTTGCCCGCTTTTGAGATATCGGGTAAAATCTACAATCTTCTGACGTCTGAAAGCTGATACCTGAAAACAGCCTCTTTGGCGGCCTTTTACGGCGCCGAATTCCGATCGTTTCCAGCGGTGAAAACCGATGCTGAAAGTTTTTAATTGCGATCTTCATATCCATACCTGCCTGTCACCCTGCGCCGAGCTGGACATGCATCCGAAAGCCCTGGTGCAAAAAGCGCTGGAAAAAAAACTCGACATGATTGCCATCACTGACCACAACGCTTCCGCGAACGTCCGCTACGTCATGGCGGCCGCCGGCAAACACCTGCAGGTTATCCCCGCCATGGAAATCACGACGAGTGAAGAAGTGCACCTTCTCGCGCTTTTCCGGTCTCTGTCCGATCTCCTGAAAATGCAGGCCATCATTGATCAGCACCTGTTTGGAGAAAATGACGAAAACCGTTTTGGCGTCCAGGCCATCGTCAATGAACAGGGTGAAGTGGAAGGACTGAATAATCAACTGCTCATCGGCGCGACCGACCTGGCAATTGACGATATTGTCGATACCGTGCACCGGCTCGAAGGCCTCGCCATTCCCGCGCATATCGATCGGGAAAGCTTCAGCGTCCTCAGCCAGCTTGGATTTATCGACGACAGCTCCCATTTTGACGCGCTGGAAATCTCCAAATTAACAGGCCTGGAGCGGGGTCGTGTTCAATACGGAGATTTGAGCCGATACCCTTTTCTGACGTCATCCGACGCCCACTTTATCAGGGACATTGGCACATCCATCACCAGGGTTCTCATGGAAGCGCCAACCTTTGATGAGTTTAAGATGGCCCTTTCAGGACAAAACGGCCGCCGCATCATGGAGTCAACATGCTAACACTCGCCGATCACATTCTGGATATTACTGAAAACTCCGTTCGCGCCGGCGCGAAGTTGATAGAAATCAGCATTGATGAAGATACCGCAAATGATCTGCTGACCATTGAAATCAGGGACAACGGCCACGGGATGCACGCGGATGTTCTCAAGAAAGTTCTGGATCCCTTTTATACCACTAAAACAGTCCGGCGCGTCGGCCTGGGTCTGCCTCTGCTCAGAGATGCCGCCGAACGCTCGGGCGGAACATTTCACCTGGAATCTCAAGAAAATTCAGGGACTCTGGTAAGAGCCACCTTCGGTCTCAGTCATTTGGACCGCCAACCTATGGGTGCTATAATTAACACAATAATAATTCTCATTATTTCTAATTCTGAGGTTGATTTTTTTTATAAACACAGGCATAATGACCGGCGGTTTGAGGTAGATACCCGTGAAATCCGCAAAGAAATCGAGGATATACCGATTAACCATCCAGAGATAATAAAATATATCCGGGGCACCATGGCAGAAGGGTTAAGCCAGATCGATTCCGAAGCATAGTGCATCCCGGCAGACCCGAGGAGGAAGCAAATGAAAGCCGAAGACACAGAACTTTTGAAGGAGTTCACCCCAGAGCAAGTAGCAAAGCTGGACAGTATCATCGAAAAGCACAAGGGAAAAGCAGGCGGGTTGATCCCTGTGCTGGAAGAAGCGCAGGTTTGTCTGGAATATCTGCCTTTATCCGTGCAGAAAAGAATCGCTGCCGGTCTGAATTTACCATTGGGCCGCGTCTATGGCGTGGTCACTTTTTATTCGTTTTTCACCATGACCCCGCGAGGCAAACATACGG
>CAZDYR010000165.1:3428-5783 GCA_964509625.1 uncultured Smithella sp.
AGCATACGGTTCGCGTATGCCTGGGTACCGCCTGTTACGTGCGCGGCGGCAAAGCGCTCAGTGAAGCAATCGAAAAACAGTTTGGCATTAAAGAAGGCGAAACAACGGCGGATCGCCTGTTCACGCTGGAATCCGTCCGCTGTCTGGGTGCCTGCGGTCTGGGGCCCGTGGTTGTCGTCGATGATGACGTTCACGGCCGCGTCAAGCCCGCCAAGATCAAAGACGTTTTGAGTCAATATAACTAATCTAAAGAATATAGACAACGGAGGATACACCCATGGCGAAATTAACAATTGATGATTTAAAAAAGATCAAGGAAAAAGTTCATAAAGAAATGTCTTTGCGCGACGGCGACCGCCGAGTCAAAGTCACTGTTCATATGGGAACCTGCGGCATCGCTTCCGGCGCGAAGGAAGTCATGGACGCGCTCTTGGAAGAAATCGAAGCCGCCAAAGTCAATGACGTGGTTGTCACCACATCCGGCTGCATGGGCCTTTGCAGCCGCGAACCTCTCGTCACCGTAGAAGTCTTGAATCAGGAACCGATCAAATACGAATATGTCAACCCCAACAAGATGCGGCAGATTTTCAAGCGCCACGTTATCGCCGGAGAAGTCCAGACGCCGTTTGTTCTGGCAAAAGGGTCCGAAGTTATCAAATAAAAATGATCAATCTCGTTTAAAGCCGATGTTTAGCGATGATTGTTTAAGGAGGATGTAAGATCAATGAAAGTATTTCGTTCACACTTGCTCATATGCGGCGGCACGGGCTGCCAGGCTTCCGGCAGTCTCGGTGTAAAGAACGCCCTGATGGAAGAAATCGTTAAAAGAAAATTATCAGATGAAATAAAAGTCGTTGAAACCGGCTGCAACGGTTTTTGCGCTCTGGGTCCCATCATGGTGATCTACCCCGAAGGCGTTATCTATATCAACCTGAAACCGGCGGACATGCCCCAATTGGTGGAAGAACACCTGATCAAAGGCCGCGTTGTTGAAAAGTTTCTCTATCGTGAACCGGGTACTGACAAAGCAATCCCCGCGATGCAGGATATCCCCTTTTTCGCCCATCAGGAGCTGAGAGTTTTAAAGAACCGCGGTTTGATTGATCCTGAAAAAATCGAAGAATATATCGCCCGTGACGGTTATGCCGGCATGGCTAAAGCGCTCACCGAAATGACACCGGAACAGATTGTTCAGGAAATGCTGGATTCGGGATTACGCGGCCGCGGCGGCGCGGGATTCCCAACCGGTTTGAAATGGAAGTTTGCCGCCGGTTCGAAAGGCGATGTCAAATACGTTCTTTGCAATGCCGATGAAGGCGACCCCGGCGCGTTCATGGACCGCTCTGTTCTGGAAGCGGATCCGCACGCGGTTCTGGAAGGCATGGTCATCGCCGCCAAAGCCATCGGATCGCAGCACGGCTATATTTACTGCCGCGCGGAATATCCGCTGGCCATCCATCGGTTAAATGTGGCTATCGGCCAGGCTAAAGACGCGGGCCTCCTGGGCGAAAACATTTTAGGCACCGGATTTAACTTTGACCTGGAGATCTACCAGGGTGCAGGCGCCTTTGTCTGCGGCGAGGAAACCGCTTTGATGACCTCCATTGAAGGCAAGCGCGGCATGCCACGTCCGCGTCCGCCCTTCCCCGCTGTCGCGGGTCTGTGGCAGAAGCCCAGTATTCTGAATAACGTTGAAACCCTGGCCAACGTCGGCCAGATCATCCTGCGCGGCTCCAAGTGGTATGCCTCGGTCGGAACAGAAAAGAGCAAGGGCACCAAAGTCTTCGCGCTTACCGGCGATGTCAACAACGTGGGTCTCGTCGAAGTTCCCATGGGCACCAAACTGGGCACCATCGTCTATGACATCGGCGGCGGTATCCCCAAAGGCAAAAAATTCAAGGCGGCGCAGCTGGGCGGCCCGTCCGGCGGTTGTATTCCGGTGCAGCATCTGAACGCCCCGGTCGACTATGAAAAAGTCGCGGAGCTGGGCGCCATCATGGGTTCCGGCGGTCTGATCGTCATGAACGAAGACAAGTGCGCCGTTGACATGGCTCGGTTCTTTATGGATTTCTGCCAGGATGAATCCTGCGGCAAGTGCACCCCCTGCCGTGAAGGAACGAAGCGCATGCTCGATATTTTAACCGATATTACCAAGGGTAAAGGTAAAGCAAGTGATATCGCCTTGCTCGAAGACATGGCCGGTGTCATTAAAAACGCGGCCTTATGCGGTTTGGGGCAGACGGCTCCCAACCCCGTTTTGAGCACGCTGCGTTATTTCAAAAAAGAATACGAAGAGCACATTTTTGAACATCGCTGCCGCGCGACCGTCTGCTCGGCCATGTATAAATCACCCTG
>CAZDYR010000166.1:0-5779 GCA_964509625.1 uncultured Smithella sp.
CACCCATTCCTGAAGGATTTATTAATTGACTTTTAGGCCTGCCCATTTTAAGTTTCGGCAAAAGAGGGGTAAGACTTGAAGGCATGGGCCGAAAATCGCGTATGAATGGTAAAAAACGCATTGTCGTTACGGGGATGGGAACTCTTAACGCTGTCGGCGCCAATGTCGCGCAATTTGCCGTCGCTTTAAGGCAGGGTGTCTGCGGCATCTCTGAGATTGACCTGTTTGACACAAGCGAATTCCGTACACATAAAGGCGGCCAAATAAAAAATTTTGATGCACGTCAGTCGATCCCTTCCGAATTTTCCCTCAAAAGAATGTCGCGGGCCGACCAGCTTTCTTTTGCCGCGACGCTGGAGGCGCTAAACGATGCAGGGCTTTACCCTTTGTCCGCATCCATGAAAGAAAGCATGGGGGTGGCCATCGGGGGAGGGTCCGGCGGACTGCTGGAGGCGGAGCACTTTTATTCGGAACTGCTTGCCAAAGGCTTTAACCGGTCGAAGTTTTCCCGTCTGTCCGCCGTCTTTTGTGCGGCATCCGCCGATCGCATCGCGTCCGGCCTTGGACTTCTCGGCCCCAAAAGTACGTTTATGACAGCCTGTTCCGCCGGTGCGACCGCTCTGGGTTATGCCAGGGATTTAATTGTAAACGGTCAGGCGGACATCATGCTGGCCGGCGGTGTGGAACCGATGTGCCGGATCACATATGCCGCGTTCAACGCTCTGAAATCGATCGATGCGGACGTCTGCCGCCCCTTTGACAGGAATCGCGCCGGTCTTTCGCTCGGCGAGGCGGCGGCCGTGGTGGTTCTGGAACCGCTCGATGCGGCGCTGGCCCGGGGGGCGAAAATTTACGGAGAAATTCTCGGCTACGGCGTGACGTGTGATTCGTTTCACATGACCGCGCCGGATGAGCAGGCGTCGGGTGCCGTGCGCGCCATGCGGGCCGCGCTTACCGACAGCGGACGTGCCATCGAAGATATTGATTACATCAACGCCCATGGAACCGCCACGCCCGTTAATGATGTAACGGAAACCCGCGCCATCAGGGAGGTGTTCGGCAAGCGGGCCTGCGCCATTCCCGTCAGTTCGACCAAGTCCATGCACGCTCATACCCTGGGCGCGTCCGGCGCGCTGGAAGGGGTGGTCAGTCTGCTTGCGCTGTCCTGTGGATTTATCCCTCCGACGATTCATTATGGCAATCCCGATCCGGAGTGTGATCTGGATTATGTGACCGGGGGCGCGAGATCCGCTCATCTGCGCGCGGTTCTGTCCAATTCGTTCGCGTTCGGCGGGAATAATACCACGGTGATCTACGGCAAATATGAAGGGCCAGGTGCGGTCCATGGATGATGTCTGCCGTCAACCGGACAGCCGGCGCATCGTTGTGACCGGCCTGGGCCTTGTCACGCCGCTGGGTGTCGGGAAGGATGATTTTTCCGCAAAACTGTTTGCCGGTGCCTGCGCGATTGACCCGGTGCGGGCGTTTGATACGGACTCCGTTGTGTCGCATTTAGGCGCGGAAGTGCGCGGTTTCGCGCCGCGTGATTTTATTTCCGTTAAAAATCTGCGGCGGATGGACAAAACGTCGCTGATGACCACCGCCGGGGCCCGCATGGCGCTCGATGACGCGGGGATTGTTGTGGGAGAACACAACCGTGACCGCATCGGCATTCTTCTGGGAACGGCCTTTGGCGCGACGGATGTTACCGTTTCCGTTGCCGGCACTTTGCTGTCTCAGGGGCCGTCGTTTGTGAATCCGATTCTGGTTCCCAATACCGTGATGAACGCGCCCGCGGGGCATGCCTCGATTGAACTCGGATTTCGGGGCGTCAATACGACGGTCACACATTTTGCGGTTTCCGCGGAAAATGCCATCGCCTATGCCGTCTCCGAAATCCGGCGCGGCGCGGCGGATGTCATGCTGACCGGCGGGGTTGATATTCTGTCAAAATTTTATTATGAGTGCCTGGCAAAGTTTCGCGGCCTCTCGCCCGATGACGGCGGACCGGAAGGTGCCCGCCCTTTCGACACGCGGCATAACGGCTACGTGGCGTCGGAAGGCTGCGGTATCCTGTGTCTCGAGTCTCTGGCAAATGCCCGCGGACGCGGAGCGAGAATATACTGTGAAATAACCGGTTTTGGCCTGGGCTCATCGCCCGCCCCGCCGACTGACTGGCCGAAGGATACACAAGGCATCAAGCGGACTTTTAAGCGGGCTTTGCAAAACGCAAGTGTCACCCTGAAGGATGTATCGGCGGTCATGGCGGCGGCCAACGGCGGCAGGGTGCTGGATCAGGTGGAAGCCGGGGCCTACGAAGAAATATTTGCCGGAGAAGCGCACCAGCCGTTCATTACGACTATTAAAGGCGCGGTGGGTGAGAGTTTTTCCGGCGGGGGGATTCGGGCTTGCGCTTTGGCGTTATCTATGGAAAAAGATTTTCTGCCTCCAACGGTCGGACTTTCAAAGCCGTTTGCGGCACTTAATTTTGTGATGGGTGAAAGCAAAAAGGCGGTCATGAAACATGGAATTTTAGCCGGCATTTCGTTCGGCGGAACATATGCGTACCTTGTTTTCAGCCGTTGTAACAATTAAAGAGGACCTATGAAATTTTTATTGATTTATCCGAAATGGGAAAAACTGGACCGGCAGACGCGTTTTGCCCTGCCGCCGCACGGGCCTGTGGTCATGGCCGCCGCCCTGCCCGATGACGTCGAAGTGACGTTTATTGATGAAAACGTCGAGCCGATCAATTTTGACGCCGCCGCGGATTTTGTCGGCATTTCGATGATGCTCACCGCTCAGGTTAAGCGCGGTTGGGAGATCGCCGACGCGTTTCGCGCCAGGGGTGTCAAGGTTATCTGCGGCGGGATTGCCGCCATGCTGCACGCGGAAGAAAGTGAACAGCATGCCGATGCCGTGTTTCTGGGAGAAGCTGAAGGCAGGATGGAACAGGTTTTTGCTGATTTCAAAGCCGGCAGGCTGCAGAAAGCATACAACTACATGCAGAACTTTCCACCCATTGAATGTGTGGGGACTGCCCGGCGCGGCATTTTAAACCGCGAAATGTATAATTACCGGGGTGTTCAGATGGTTGATCTGGTGCATGCCTCCCGCGGCTGCCGCTTCAACTGTTACCCTTGTGCCGTAAGATTCCTGGGCGGCCGGAGTTTCCGCCCCCGTCCTTTCGACAAGGTGGTCGAAGAAATGGCTTCGATTGACAACAACCGTCTGTTTATCGTGGATAACTCGCTGGCCCAGGACAAGGACTGGGAGATCGGCCTTTTTAAGGAAATGATTCCGCTCAAGAAAAAATGGTGCTCTCACCCGATTGAAGAAAATGACCAGGTGCTGGATCTGGCGGCGCAAGCGGGCGCGTGGTTTGTTTATCAGGCGATTTTTGATTCTTCAAACCATATCCGTGACCGTATCAAGCGGTATCATGATCACGGCATTGCCGTGGAAGGCAGTATCCTTCTGGGACTGGATTATCACACGGAGGATTACATCAAGCGATGGATGGACTTTCTGCTGGAAATTGAGCTCGACATGGCGGAATTCACCATTCTGACGCCGTTTCCGCATACCCGGACCTTTGATGACTTGAATAACGAAGGCCGGATTTTTTCCAAAGACTGGAATGATTATACCTGCGGCAAAGTGGTTTTTCAGCCCAAGCTCATGACGCCGGAGAAGCTTCAGGAAATGTACTATTACTGCTGGGATAAATTTTACGAGGAAGAACCGGCGAATTATAAAATGTTTAAAATGCTGAAAGTCGTGATGGATAAAGAGAAGGCGGACGGTACTTACAGGCCGCGTGTTCGCGCCTGAGTCATCAAACACGTCGCGGCGGATTAGTGCCAGGCGGCGCTCGTCGCGCGTAAGGGAAACGCGTCCGCGAAAGGAGATCAACCAGCCATGAAGATAAAGGGCAAAAAGAACGCTTTGGTTATCGACGGCGGCCCAGTCCGTTTCGAGGAAATCATTGCCGTTGCCAAAGACGGCCTGCCGCTGGTGATCAGCAAATCGCCGGCGTTTATAAAGAAAATGGCCTCAACCGAGAGGGCCCTGATGATGTCGATGCAGAAAGGCGTCGCGGTTTACGGCGTGAATACAGGCTACGGGAAATCCTGCGGAAACCGCATCAGTTACAAAGCGGCCATGAAGAACGCCCCCAATATTTTTCGATTTCACGGCTGCGGCACAGGTGATCCTGTCGGCGTCGAGGAGACACGGGCGGCGATGCTGACCCGCATTCTGTGTCTGGCCCGCGGCTATTCCGGCGTATCGGTTGCCCTGCTTCAGCAGATGGCGGATTTTTTAAACGCCGGGATCACGCCCGTGGTGCCGTGTGAAGGTTCCGTCGGCGCGTCCGGAGATCTGACGCCGATGTCTTATATCGGAGCGGCGCTGGCCGGCGAGCGGGACGTGTTTTATGAAGGCGATATGATGCCCGCTCAAAAAGCCATGAAAAAGGCCGGACTTGCGCCCTACCGGTATCAGCCCAAAGAACCGCTTTCGATGGTCAACGGGACGACCACCATGACCGGGATTGCCGCGATCTCAGTGGAGCGGGCTGAAAGAATTATGGACGCGGTTCTTCATGCCACGGCGCTCAGTGTTCACGCGATGAAGGGGAACGCCCATCATTACCATCCGGTTATTTCCGAGGCCAAACCGTTTCCCGGCCAGGTGTATGTGGCGAAAAAAATCGCTCATCTTCTGCTGTCGAAGGTGTCCGCGCGCCGGCTGGAAGACGACGCGCTGGAAACCCTTCAGGATCCCTACTCTCTGCGCTGCGCGCCGCAGGTGCTGGGCGTGCTGTCTGACGCGCTTTCCTGGATCAAAAAGTGGGTGGAGATCGAAGCCAACTCCTCCAACGACAATCCCATCTTTGACCCCGCCACGGGCGAGGTCCTGATGGGCGGCAACTTCTACGGAGGCCATATCGCGTTCGCCATGGACGGGCTCAAGGCGGCGCTGGCTTCCGCCGCGGACATGTGCGACCGGCAGATCATGCTGCTCGTCAATCCCAATCTGAATCGCGGACTGCCCGGGGACCTGGTCAGGATCAACGGGGGTTCCGAGGGGCTGCATCATGGTTTCAAAGCCATGTCGATTGCGTCCTCGGCCCTGGCGGCGGAGGCGCTCAAGGCGACGATGCCCGCCGCGTCTTTCTCCCGTTCAACCGAATCCCATAATCAGGATAAGGTCAGCATGGGCACCATCGCGGCCCGTGATGCCGAAAGGGTCTGTACGCTTACGGAAAGAGTGGTTGCCATCCATTTACTGGCGGCGGCTCAGGCCTGCGATATCCGGCAAAATGTTCAGGTCCGGCCGCTTCTTGCCAAAACCGTGCAGAATATCCGGCAGGTGAGCGATCCGGTGATTGAAGACCGTCCGCTTGATGAAGACATCGAAAGAATGTGCGTGGTGATTCGATATACCGATTTTTTCCGGGGAAACCATGAGCGCCGATAAAAAAAATTTTGAAGTCAGAATCAGCGTGCCGTTTTTTGATCTTGATCCGATGCAGATCGTCTGGCACGGCAACTACCTGAACTATTTTGAGCTCGCTCGCGCGGCGCTTTTTCAGCATTGCGGGGTCGATCTGTACGCCTATTATGAACGGGAGAAAATTATTTTCCCCATTATCAGGACATCGACCAAACATATCATTCCGCTCAGGCACCGTGATGAAATTATTTGTAAAGCAACCCTGATCGATGCCAATATCAAACTGGTCGTCGATTTTGAAATCCGCAAGGCCCAAGGC
>CAZDYR010000167.1:0-5774 GCA_964509625.1 uncultured Smithella sp.
CCCTTCAAAGATACGTCTTCCGTTTCTTTGAACCCGGTCATCAAATTCACGACCCTGTTCGGGCTTTTGGCTACGGAAATCGCCGTGACCATGACAAACCAGAACCTGAAGTACGCTCTGTCCGCGATCTTCTTCTTGATTGCTCTGGTATTTGTGTATCGCTCTTTCTACAGCATGCGCATTTCTGAAGAAAAACTGGGTGAATAAGCAGCTTAACCTTTAACCTCAAAAGGCGCTCCCCCAAAAGGAGCGCCTTTTTTATCCCTTATTTCCCCAGAAATAAATTCCGGGGATTGTCCACCATCATGGTTTTGATCTGTTCGTCCGTGACGCCCTGGGCTTTCAGGGCAGGCACCACGTTCCGGGAAATGTGGTCGACCCTCCAGTTGGCCAGAGCTTTCATCACCGGTTCGGGAGCCGCAAGGGGACGCCCCAGCCATACATTGACGGTATCGTGTGACATCATAATCTGGTTGGCGAAACCCTGTTTGCAAAGGTCCGAAATATTTTTCACGTTGACATCCGTGGGGGTAAAGATTTCCAGACCGATGCGGTCAAACGCGATGTAGACGCCTTTGGCCAGAATCGCTTTGTGGTATTCAATGTCCTTGGAATTGGATACGTGTCCGATCATGACCTTTTTAGGATCGGCTCCTTCAGCCAACAGCAGTTCCGCCTCCTCGACGCCGCCCGTCGGACCTTCCGTGTGTGTAATGATCGGGACACCTGT
Source organism: uncultured Smithella sp. (assembly GCA_964509625.1). Classification (GTDB taxonomy): domain Bacteria; phylum Desulfobacterota; class Syntrophia; order Syntrophales; family Smithellaceae; genus UBA8904. Next base: position 731 of record CAZDYR010000167.1, read on the forward strand.
TGCCTTCTGGGCTGCGACGGCGGCTTTGTGCACTGATTTCTCGTAATCGGTTATTTGCGGACTTGTGCCGATTTTAATGACCCCCGCCTTGACGCCTGTTTTGCCGATGCCCTGAGTGATTTCTTTAATGAAAAGCTCGGATATCATTTTTGTGATGTCCGTGCCGAAGACCATCCTGGTTTTCCAATAAGCCGGCGACCCTTCATGCTCCGTGTAGAGTCCGGTGGAGCAGATAATATTGATGCCGGTTTTACGGGAAAGTTTTTTGTAAAGGATGGGATCACGCCCGCCGACATCGTTGGTAGTGGCGTCGATAATGGTTTTGATACCGTATTTCTTCGCCGCTTTAATGACCCCCAGATTGGTTTTAAGGATTGCTTTGGGATCAACCGGCGCTATCGTGTCGTCGGCAAACCAGCCGGGATAGGCGAAGGCAAAATGTTCGTGAACCAGCGTTGCGCCCATTTTGTCCGGTGATATCGGTCCCAAGGCCGTATTGATCATCCCCGGGGGTGTCGGTTTGACCGCCGCGAAAGAAGGTGAGGAAGCCAGGAAAAGAGAGGTTAACAACAGAAAAAACACAAAGAAGATGAAAAGCTTACTTTTGTTTCGCTGACACATGATGAATCCTCCTTTAAAAAGTTCTAACTTGCCGCAGAGGGCGAGTTGAAAAACAAAAGGATGTGGAAACAACATTGATGCCGGTGGTGTCGTCACATTTTCCGGCTGTCGTAAGCCCAGTGCAGAAGCGCCTGGCGCTGTCGGCGACGGCAGTTGAGGTCGCCTGCCGGGCAGTTTTTACTAAGCTGGGCAATGTGCCTTTGCATGGCTTTCCATCGTTTGATCTGACGTTTGTCATCAGGGCAGCGTCTGCCGAGATAATAGCGGCAGTACCACTGAAACCAGCCGCGGGGGTCTTCGTGATAGATCCAGCCTTTGGCAACCCAGTACGAGAGGGGTTTGGAAGCGTTGATGCCGAAGCAGTTGAGCTTCGGATCATGGCGCAGGGTGTTGAGTTTGGCTTTGGCAAACCAGGATGACGGGAATTCGTCCAGGCAGTCGGTCATGTATTTACCGCCAAAGACGCCCATTTCGAGCATTTGTTTCGGTGTCAACTGCGGCTGAAATTCCGGATCAAAATCCCGGCCGACAGGTTTGGTCAGAAAATAACGATAGCCTTTCTGCATCCGGTCATTGACGATGATTTCTTTGCGCTTCATAGACGCCTGCTCCGAATCACTGCCGGTCTGAGGTTGATGATGCTGTTTGACAACGTCCAAGCAACGGCTACGATTGGCTATCCGGACGAGCCAGATTCTCAAAGGTGGTGAACTTGTCCAGAAACGCAAGTTTCACGGCCCCCGTAGGGCCATTGCGCTGTTTGCCGATGATGATCTCGGCAACGCCCTTGTCGGGGTTGTCATCAGACTTGTTGTATACTTCGTCACGATAGATAAAGGCAATGACGTCGGCGTCCTGTTCGATGGCGCCTGATTCACGCAAATCAGCCATCTGCGGACGACGGTTGGGACGATCTTCCACCTTGCGGTTGAGCTGCGACAGCGCGATCACCGGCACCTTGAGTTCCTTGGCCAGGGCTTTGAGCGAACGGCTGATTTCAGAGATTTCCTGTTCACGTGAATTCGTATTGCCGCTGGAGCGCATGAGCTGAATATAGTCCACGACGATCAGGCCCAGTCCCCGATCCGCTTTCAGGCGGCGGGATTTCGCCTTCATCTCCAGAACGGTAATGGCGGGCGTGTCGTCGATAAACAGCGGCGCTTCGGACAGCCGGCCGGCGGCGGTGGTCAGTTTGGGCCAGTCCGTCTCACCCAGAAAACCCTTGCGCATGCGCTGGGAATCCACTCTGGCTTCTGAGGCAAGCATTCTGAATGCCAGCTGTTCCTTGGACATTTCCAGCGAGAAGATGGCCACCGGCGTCTGGGTTTCCAGCGCGGCATGCTGCGCGACATTCAGCGCGAAAGCGGTTTTGCCCATGCTCGGGCGTCCGGCGATAATGATCAAATCTGAATTCTGCAGACCGGATGTCATGTCGTCGATCTTGTGAAATCCCGTGGGGACGCCGGTGATGAGTTCCTTGCGCGTGAAAAGGTCCTCAATCGCCTTGAAGCTTTCCCGGACAATCTCCTTCATCGGATGAAAAGAAGTGCGGATTTTATTTTCAGAAATTTCAAAGATGCTGTGTTCGGCCTTGTCCAGGACTTGGTCGACATCGGAGCCGGTTTCATAGCAGCTGTTGATGATCTCGGTTGCCGATCCGATCAAGCCGCGCAGGATGGCCTTTTCTTTAACAATTTTGGAGTAATTGGCAACGTTGGCGGCCGAGGGCACGTTATCCACGAGGGATGCCAGATAAGCGGTGCCGCCCACCGAATCCAGCATCTTCTTGTCCTGAAGCGCGTTGCTGAGCGTGATCAGGTCAACGGGTTCGTTGCGGTCGGCAAGTTCTTCAATGACGGAAAAAATTTTCCGATGCGCTTCAGAGTAGAAATCTTCTCTTTTAAGAACTTCCTGCGCCGCGTTGATCGAAGAGTTTTCCAGCAGAATGCCGCCCAGAATGGATTGCTCCGCTTCGATGTTCTGCGGGGGGAGCTTATATAACGCGGGATCGATGTCTCTCATGATTCTTCGCCGATGACATTCACTTTCAGTTCCGTATCCACGCCCATGGCCAGTTTGATTTTAACTTTAAACTCACCCAGTGATTTGATCTGTTCATCGTGCGCGATCAGTTTACGGTCGATGTCAAAGCCTTTTTCCTTGAGAGCGGCTTCAATGTCCTTGGTAGTGACGGAACCGAAAATTTTGTGCTGATCGCCCACCTTGCGGCGTAAAGTCAGTGTCACCTCAGCCAGTCGGGTCGCCAGATCCTGGGCGGCGGACTTTTCTTTTTGCGCCTTTTGCAGGATGTTCTTCTTCTCCAGTTCAAAAGCTTTCATATTCTTATCGTCTGCTTCAACGGCCAGTCCCTTTGGAATGAGCAGATTGCGGGCATAACCGTCATTGACTTTGACCAAGTCACCGATCTTGCCCAGGGAAGGCACGTTTTGTTTTAAAATAACCTTCATAAAAAACCTCCTGCTAATATAGAAAAAAATAATTAATGAGTTGCCTGGTCTTTACGGAAATATTTACGGAAATCAATCCAAATGTCGAGGAATCCGACTGCTGCTATTGCTATCATAAGCATTTGCTGAATCGCAATTAAAAAATATAGAAGCCAGCGAAAAAATGTGGAGATATTTTTGTTTTGGAAAAAGAAGCTAACAATAGCAAGACCTTGTATAAGATACAGGAAGGCCGCAACCAGAAAAATGTTAATACCCGGATACCGGACGAAGGTCTGAGGGATGAGGCTCATTCCGCCGCCGGCAATCAGTACCCAAACCAGCCAGTTGGGCGCTTTCCATTCGGCCAATCCCGAAAGTACCGGTATTTGAACCCCATTTCTGCGCAGTATTTTACTGCCCAGAAGCATGTTTATCCAAATTGTGAATAATACCGAAATGATACAAAGAGCGGGGAAGATCCGGACAAAAAGTTGAACCACTGCGGCTCGGCTGTCGGTAATCGCCTTAATTTCTTCCGGTTTCAAAGGCAACCGACTGTAGAGCCTGATGTTTAAGTCCACCGCTTCGGAAATATGTTTTTCGATCAGCTGCACGGGGCTTATGGAAAGATGCAGGCCGCCGTAGACAAAATATCCGGCTACCGCGCCCAGAATGACGCAAGCAGGCAGTAAAACCACAAGTTCGATCGGATGATTCTGCCGGGCTGTCCGGGCCATCAGGATGCCGGCTGTTCCAACCGCCGCCAGCGCGAATACGGGGAGCAGCGCGTGCATCAGGGATAAGAAAATAAGAATAACCAAAAGTCCGATCAGAAACGCGTTTAGTGTTTCCATCTGATCCTTCAGGAAACACGAGACAAACAAAACCAGCGGCAGGGTCAAAAGAAACAGCAGACCGACAAAGGGGATCAGAGAGGCTGCCAGATACAAAGTGATCATCACCAACAGCTTCAGAAATGAACTTCGGGTGGATAATAAATTTGATAGTGCCAAGAATATAACCTGCGCTGAAAAATGGGTAACACGAATCAAACGCCTTGCTGCAAGCTGCCGGGGCATGATATGTAATTGATCATTTCGCGGCAAACCACGGAGAATGAACACTTTTCCCGCTTAAGCGGGATAAAAGAATAAATACGGTAGATAAAAATCAACGCCAGCCGGTTTCCAAAAACTATCGGACCGGCCGGCGTTTCGAGATTTGTTTACCTGCCTTCCGCTGTGACAAAAGGCATAATGGCGATGGTGCGCGCGCGTTTGATGGCGACCGTCAGCTCTCTTTGATGGCCGGCACAATTTCCCGTTATTCGTCTGGGCATAATCTTGCCGCGCTCGGTAACAAAATTATTGAGGATGACGGGGTTTTTATAGTCAATCTTGATATTGGAGTCCGTGCAGAACCGGCAGAATTTCTTTCTATGAAAAAATTTTTTCTGGGGCGGACGTGATGGTCTTTCACCGCTTGTTATAGCCATGGTTATTCCCCTTTCGTTGTATGATCTTCGCGAGTAATGGTTTTCCGGGGGGCGGGCCGGGCAGGTCTGCCGTCGCCCGCGGGCTTTTCGTCACCGCCGGACGCCGTATTATCCGTTTCGATGCGGATCTGCGTGCGCTTTACTTCCGCCGCCGCGACTTCCGCTTCCATGCCTTCACGGGTGACAGCGCCTTCCTTGGTGACGGTCATGAATTTCAAGATCCGGTCGTCAATTTTAAAATTTCTTTCCATTTCATTAACGATCGAACCGTCACCGGCGTAATCGATGAAGAAATAGAACCCGTCTTTTTGTTTTTTGATTTCGTAGGCCAGGCGCCGCTTACCCCATTTTTCGGTTTTGGCGATGACCCCTTTGCGTTCGGTGATGATGTTGGAAGACTTCTCCATGATGGCGTTGATGTCTTCTTCCGTCAAATCCGTTTTGACAATAGCGATAACTTCGTATCTTTTCAAAATTT
>CAZDYR010000168.1:0-5769 GCA_964509625.1 uncultured Smithella sp.
CATCCCATTCAAATCGTAACTCTTTCATGATTACAGTGTAAATACATTGTAGTGTATTGTCAATATCATTTTAAGCACAACGAAAAGCTAAGCCGGAGCCGCGAAGCTGCGATCGGCTTTAGCACCTGGTTAGGCTATTTTATGGTATGATCCGGGTACATGGGTTACACTTTATTCCAGGTACATAGGTTACACATATCGCCTCATTGTCGGATTCGCACATTCCACAAAACGATACCTTAAAGGCACCCGCTCGATCACGTCCTTAATCTTAAGTTGTTCTTCAAAAAATCTGCCGATTAAAAAGTTGCAAAAGTATACGTTGTGTATACCATCTTCCACCTCTTCAAATCCAATATATTCTTCAGCCAGAGTAACGCTAACCGTTACCCAGCGTTTCCTCCAACGGATACCGGAATTCCGGCTGACCCGACGCACCTCGAAATAAGAAGGGTAATCAAAATGTTCTAATTTCTTCGGCATTTTACGCGGGGAAGAACTATAAACAGACGCCGGCGTATTCATGCCCAGGGCTTCATGCGGCCTTTCATGATTATATTCTTGCACAAAGGCGTCGAAGCGCCTTTGCTGAGATCTTAAATCTTTCTCCGGCGGAATGGTCGCTTCTTTCTTCAGGGTGCGGTGCATTCTTTCATGCTTTCCATTTTGCTGGGGTTTGCCCGGTTCTATCTGCTCGGGATAAATGCCCAGTTTGATCCACCAGGCGGAAAGAGTCGAAAGACGGGCAATAGCATTGGAGGCAAAGGGAACGCCATTATCCGTCCTGATCCTCTGCGGCAGGCCGTATTCGTGAAAGAGTCGGGTAAAGTAATTCTTGGCCTGTACCAGAGAAATGGCATCGTGACCTTCACAGCCCAAAAGGTAACGGCTGTGCATGTCTCACACGGTCAGGGGATAGCAATAAAAGCTGTTACCCATCCTGAAATGGCCTTTATAATCTGCCGTCCAGATGTCATTAGGTGCATTTGCGATCGTTTGCGGGCATCCGGGGTGATGTCTGCGAAAGCGTCGCTTCCCCGGTGAGATGAGTCCATGTCTGGATAGAATATCAGCCGTAGTCGAAACGGCGGGTAATTCCTTATATTGAGGCTTGATCACGTTGAGGATTTTCTTCGGCCCCCAGGTGGGATGCTTCTTCCGGGTTGCGAGAATGGCGTCAATAACAGCCGGATCTGTCTTATGGGGGCAGGTTAATGGCTTCCGGTCTCTGTCTTTTAGGCCGTCAATCCCTTGCTCTTCATAGCGGCCAACCAATTTATAACCGGTTTTCCTGCTGATGCTAAATTGATCGCAGAGTTCACTGAATGGAAAATACCCTTCCAAATACTCCCCGATAAATCTCACTCTCTGGTCCATTACGGTAACTCCTTCCCAACTCATAGACACTTCCTTCGTGTCCATGAATCATACAAAAAGTGTTACCCATGTACCCAGAATATTCTGTTACCTATGTTCCCGTTCGCTCATATTGTAGTCTTGCAACTTACTCGTAATGCGTCCACATTCTAATAATTTTTACAGTGTGGATATCTTTCAACACTTGATAAATTAAGCGATGCTGTATGTTTATTCTTCTTGAGTACGCTCCCGAAAGATCACCGATGAGCTTTTCATAGGGTGGTGGATTTTGAAATGGATATTCCTTGAGTATGTCCAGTAGGCGGCTTGCCTGGGGTTTTAGACCGGATTGTGAAATATGCTTTGCATCTTTTTGTGCCTGTTTAGTGAAGACTAATTTCCAACTCACCAGCCGGGTTCCTCCTTGCATTTTTCGACCGGAGTTTTTAAACCTTTTTTGATGGACTCTCGCATACCTGGAATTGACGCCAGGTATAATGTTTCTTCTATAGCTAGCCAGTCTTCTTCGGATACTAGCACGGCGGAATTTCTTTTTCCCACAATCTGCACAGGAACATGTGAATCTTTAACTTCGTCCACAAGGTTGTATAGACGTTTTCTTGCTTCTGATGCTGTATAGGTTGTCATTTTTTCATGCCTCCATAACGTACGATATACGGTACGCCATTATAAGGCGAATGTCAAATCATTTCAAGGCCAACGCAGAGATAAGCCGGAGCAGCCCAGCGGGCTGCGATCGGCTTTAGTGACGGGTTGGGGAAATTATTAAACAATATCCTTTTTTCCAAGAAGGATGCTCTGTGTGAGTACCCAGATTATGGAAAAGAAGAAAGCTAACCATTCCCAAATTACAGGTGTATCCCTGCTGACAATTCCACGTTCATAGCAACCGACTAAGATAGCAAAGAAAAAAAATACAACGACCAGCAAAAAGCACATGAACGGAAGAATTTTCGGAATGCTTTTCAATGACCACTCCTTAATTCCAATCATGGTTTGAAGAATTACAACACCAAAAAAGTATAACGGAATACCCATCTTGTGGATTGCGGCGGACACATTATAAGGTACAGCGGTCATAACCACGGTGCCCGCGGTTGAAACGAAAGCAATTAATAAGGTCGCGACAATAAATGAACGGCCCGCTCCTAATTGGCCAAGCCGGAAAATTAGCAGGACAATGGCAAGATACCTTATAGGCGCGGCTATAAGGGTGCCCGCATTAAAAATAATCTGCGGCCAACCGGCAGTTGCCCCAATATCGCTTAAATAGGTAGCGAATATGGAAAAGTCTGGATGCGCCGGGAGATAAGCAAGCGTTGCCATGAGAACAACGAGTGTTCCCCATAGACCTGCGATGATTCCGACCAGTTTCAATGCAGATGGAATATGAATAGATGTCTTGTTAACTTCGCTTGTTAGCATTTTTCACACCCGAACGACACCATCAGCTGGAGCGCTGCAATCGGCCGAATGTGCTGGTTGGGCAGAACTCTTCATTTCATTGTATTTGCCAACTCAACCAGTACATGGTTCACTGTATCAAGGCGTACCAGTCCGTAGCGCGGGTATTCAATATCCAGAGTGACATAGAGAACAGAGGCGGTAATAGCAGCCAATAGAATATGGTAGAAGTACCCCGGGTGTTTGGACACTGCGGCTCTATATCCAGTCAAACCGGCACACGCAAGGGCTATGACAAACAGCATGATCCATATGAGCACAGGGGGTGGGTCTGTACAGCAACAGTGCGCGCAGTCACGATATCAATCATCTCGTTCAGTGCAGGCAAGAGAAGCAGGCGTGCGGATTGGTATTGGGGATCAGTACTCGCAGCCACCGCGCTGTTCCATATTTCTTTCTGGAGTGCAGTAGCTCTGGCAAGCTCGTTTCGGGTTGCAGTGGCATCGGTGAGTTTTTCGAACAAAGCGGCCCGGGAGGCGGCATAGAACCGAAACTTTTCGCGCAATGGGGTTTGGGAGGAAGCTGGCAGCAGATCCAGCCGGAGATAGGCGGTTCCAATTGCGTTCGCTTCCTGAACAATGAGTTGTCGTCGTGCATCGAAGCGTGAATAGGCTCCTGAGAACGTAAACGCAATTAAAAGACCAAGAAGTGCAAAAACAGCGCCGATAATGGCGCCAGATATCTCGGCATGAGAGTCCTCTTCGTAAGGTTTGCGACGGCCAAGCCGGTAGCAAAGAAGAGAAAGCAACGACATCCCTGCAAACAGGGATATGCATGCCATCTCCGCCATCAATGTTTTATTCATATCTTTACCTCATAATCTGATAGTGCCGGTGTCATAATCCAAAGATGCCCTTCTTGCTGTGCCCAACGAAAATCTAAGCCGGAGCCGCGCCCCTGGCGCGGCTCCGGCTTTAGCGCTTTGATACTCATTAATTTTCTGGCTCATCAGGCAGCTGAGCACCATGCCATACCGCCACCATCCATACATCATTATCCTTAACCTTATAGAAAAAACGATAGGGCTTTACAATGACTTCGCGAAAAGGAAGTTCAGGAAACTCGGGAAGCGGCCTTCCCGACTCGGGAAACTTCTTGAGCCGGGATAGAGCTTTCTCTGCTTTTTGACGAAAAGATAATGCAGCAGAAGGCCTGTCTCGGTGTATATACGCAATGGCATCAAGAAATTGGCGGCGGCCTGTAGGCGTGAATAGTATTCTCAAAGTTTTGCAGCCTCAAGATAAAGGTCGGCTTCTCTCAGCACATCGTCGAGTGCATAACCAGTTCCTGCTGCTATTTCTTTCTCGCCTCTGGCTAGCAGATGTAAAATATCCATTTCATGCTGTGCATTTTTATAGACTTCCATGCTTACTATCACAGCAGCCGCTCTTCCTCGCTGTGTAATAAAAACCGGTTCTCTTGAAGATGAAACACTTTTCACTACATCGCTGGCATTTTGCCTAAGATCTGAAATGGGTATAATTTTTGGTGCATGTGGCATTAGTTGTACCTCCTATTGTATGGTTAATTATACAACCAATAGATGCTTTTGTCAAGATTAGTGGCAATATTATTGTAATCTTATACGGTTAACGACAACATCAGCCGGAGCGAAGCGATCGGGTGTATTGCTTTTGTTATGGTTTTTATTCGTCAGTTAACGTCCAGTATTGTTCAAGATGCCAGAATGGCTTACCCGTAAATACTTCCCTGAAATCTTCTATCAAATTCAAATACTCTGTTTTATTTAATTGGGTCCAATTAACAGCTTTCCAATATTGGCGATTTTGGTGATTGACAGACTTGTCCCTAGATATATTTTGCAAGATAATCCTATCTATTGGTGGGTGTGCAATATCGGCAAGGCTGTTTTGATTGTTTTTAACAACAACCATAGATTTGATGTACACCGCTATTAACTTCGCAGCACGACCATATGACGCGCCGTCTATATTTTTGCTTTTCCAACATTCAATAATTGCACTACACCAATCAGCATGAAGCTTATCGAATTCAGCTTGTGAAATTGGATTTTCCTCATTTTGATTTATGAACTCTACAACCCCTGATTTCTCTAATGCTTCTTTTAAGATGTGGGTTTTCGCAAATTTACGTTGCACTGCACGAGCGGCACACCAGGCGGCAAAATTATGACGATGTTGGAAATGCGAATAAGTCATTTTTTATCCATAACGAAAAGCTAAGCCGGAGCCGCGCCCCTGGCGCGGCGATCGGCTTGAGCGATTTTGTTATAAGCTCTTTTCAAATAATTCTATTGCGCTACCTGATGTATAATTTCAGAAATGTATGACTGATACTTTACCCCCAACTTATTTGCTTTATTTTTAATTTTTTCAATATCTTCACTATTAACCCGAATGGTCATGGTTACATCTTTCTTCCTTGCTCTGAGGGCGTTTTCAATTTTTTCCAGTTCCTTTCCTTTTAGAGGCTTGAATTCGCCTTTTAGCAAGGCAGTTTCAATTTCTTTTTCTTCTTTTGATAATTTTGCTCTTTTCATTTTGCACCTTCTTTGCTTTTAAGCATCTTCGTATATTTCCTGCTCGGAAACATGGTTTTTAGGAAAATGAATTTATCGTCAACAACACAGGGCACTACCCAAACATATTTTTCATGCTCGAATAACAAAACAATCTGATTCTTTCTTGTCTGATGTTTTTCAGCTCCCAAAAACGTAGAATTTAATATTTCTTCAAAGGATACTCCTCTTTCCTTTTTCAATAATTGATTCTTTTCTTCGTCCCATTTGAATTTCTTCATATTTTGATTATACCACAAATGTATTGACAATACAATTGTATTTACACTTATAACGAAAAGCTAAGCCGGAGCAGCCCAGCGGGCTGCGATCGGCTCTAGCGACGTGTTAGAGCGCATTTGCGCTAGGGCTACAGTGTAACTAGC
>CAZDYR010000169.1:0-5754 GCA_964509625.1 uncultured Smithella sp.
TTCACTGGCTTTGGCGATTTCTTTCATGGACTCCGTCAGGCCGCCCACTGAATCATTGGCTTTCTCAATGGCGTCGCGCGCGGAAATCATCAACTGATTGGCCGCCTCTGTGTTGCTTGCATTCTGACGGGTCATAGCGGCAATTTCGTCCAGGGATGCCGAGGTCTCTTCAATGGCCGCCGCTTCCTGAGAGGCGGAGTCCGTCAGAACCCCTGATATTTGCATGGCCTGGCCGACGGCGTGATTCATTTTGTTGCGCATTGAGTTAACGGACTGCACCAGCATCCCGATTTCATCTTTGCTCTCCAGATTGATTTTCTGCGTCAGGTCTCCGTCAGCAAGCCGGCTCAAGACATCGATGGTTTCATTAATGGGACGGGTGACAAGACGTGTGATCATGATAGTGATGATGAACGATAGAACCACGATAAGAACCACAACAACTAAAAATATCGTAATGGTGAGGTTAATTGACGCAATGGCGGACTGATATTTCCCTTTGCTCAGCTCATCCTCAAAGGTTAATAATTTTTTGAGAAGCATGTTTAATTGATCATGCTTGCCGTCTGTTGTGGACATGAGTTGAATCGCGGTGTTGACGTCAACAGCGGAGGTATCCAGTACAGCCATAACAGCTTTTTGATATTCAACAAGATTGTCTTGAGCGTCTTTGAATAATTTTCTCTCCTCGTTCGTTAAAACATCAGAACTTAATATTTTTTTAATAAGTCCCAAATCATCAGCCAGCAATGCTTTTTGTTCATTGGTAGCTTTCTGTACAATATTATTATCATAATTTACTTTGATCCAGTTAAGAATCCGTGAGAGGTTTCCCTGAACACTGTTGATATCGTTTAGGATTTTAGCACTGTTCTGGTATTGCTTAAATCGATTGTTATAGATGTCATTAAGAGCGTTTTTCTGGATGGCAAGGCTCACGTAAATGCCGGTGGCCAAAAGAATGAGAAAAACAAGCACGACGATCGGCGCGATTAACATTTTTTTGGCTAACTTCAAGTTGTTGAAATAATTACTCATAATATTTCCTCATGTAGGTTTATTAAACTGAAATATGAAAGAGGCTATCAGTTATTTGTTTTTCCTTATTGTATTCGACTATTTAGCATGAAGCTGACTTCATGATCATTATTCTGAGGTTCTATTCGTCATAATGTGAGGATAACTTTAATTTGGGACATATCCGTCATGAAGAGAGCGGGCGGGAAGGATCAATCACACAAAATAGCCCGGCTTCGGTCGAAGTCGGGCTATTTTGTGTTTTTTGCGTCTGTTTTTTTAAGACTGTTAAGCAGTTATCGGCATTCCGTGCAGATGGACAGTTCCTCAAGTGACGTCCCGGTTTTCTTGCTGATGAATTTTAACTGATCCACCGGGGCAAAAAATTTGCCACATTTTGAGCAGGCCTGCATTTTAAAGGTGCGTCCCCAGATTTTGCGCTTGTCGCCGGTGGAGGTCATTTCGATGTGGCCTGTCGGGCAGACGTAAACGCAGGCGCCGCAACCGATGCAGACGTCCGATTTTTCATTATACGGCGTGCCCACCTGCTTGTACGATCCGCGGGAGAACAGACCGATAGCGCTCACGCCGACTACTTCTTCACACACGCGTACACAGGAGCGGCACAAAATGCACTTGCCTTTGTCCGTATCGACAGCATAGCGGGCCTGCGGCTCCACGCCCATATCTTTAGCCATCTTCTGAAGAAGATCAGATTCGGGGCAGCGCGCCAGAAGCAGTTCCATCACCAGACGCCGCACATTTTGCACTCGTGTGCTTTGAGTATCGACCAGAAGGCCCTCTTCCACGCCGTAGAGGCAGGAGGTGACAATCCGGGTCCGGTTGCCTTTCTTGATTTCGACCACACAGAGGCGGCAGGCGCCTGAGCGGGATACAGCTTCATGTGCGCAGAGGGTGGGGACCGAAATGCCCGCGCCCCGGATCGCTTCCAGAAGCATGGTGCCTTTGGGTGCTGATACGTTTTTTCCATCAATAATCATATTTACCATGATGTTTTCCACCTCTACTTCACTTTAATTGCATCAAACTTGCAGCTCTGGATGCAGGCGCCGCAACGGGTGCATTTGTCTTTATCAATAAGATGAGCTTTCTTCTTTTCGCCGGTGATCGCCTGGGTGGCGCAAACCTTGACGCACACGCCGCAGCCAGTGCATTTTTCCGCGTCGATGCTGTAACTGATGAGCGCCTTGCAGACGCCCGCCGGACAACGGTGCTCTTTGATGTGCGCTTCATACTCTTCGCGGAAATATTTAATGGTGCTCAGAACCGGGTTGGGAGCCGAGCCGCCCAGCGCGCAAAGCGAACCGTCGGCAATCGCCGAGGACATGGTCTCCAGAAGCTCGATATCCCCTTCTTTGCCGCGGCCGGCGCAGATGTCTTCCAGAATGTCGCTCATGCGGCGGATGCCTTCGCGGCAGGGCACGCACTTGCCGCAGGATTCTTCCTTCAGGAATTCGAGAAAATATCGGGCAACATCAACCATGCAGGATTGATCGTCCATGACAATCATACCGCCGGAGCCCATCATGGAGCCGACTTCATAGAGTTTGTCGAAATCAACGGGAATGTCCAGCAGGCTTTCCGGAATGCAGCCGCCGGACGGACCGCCGGTCTGCACGGCCTTGAACTTGCGGCCGTTGGTGATGCCGCCGCCCATGTCGTAAATGATTTCGTAAAGCGTCGTGCCCATCGGGACTTCAATGAGGCCCGTATTGTTGATTTTTCCGACGAGCGAAAAGATTTTCGTTCCCTTGGATCCTTCGGTTCCGATGGACGCATACCAGTCCGCGCCATTATTAATAATGAGCGGCACGTTGGCCCAGGTTTCCACGTTGTTGAGGACGGTGGGCTTATCGTAGAGGCCCTTCTCCACCGCGTGGACGTATTTGGCGCGTGGTTCTCCGGCGCGGCCTTCAATCGAGGCGAAAAGCGCCGAGGATTCACCGCAGACAAACGCGCCCGCGCCCTTGTTGATGTGAATGTCAAACGAGAAATCCGTGCCCAGAATATTTTTCCCTAAAAGGCCGTTTTCCCTGGCGGCATTGATGGCGATGGTCAGATGCTCCACGGCCAGCGGATATTCGTTTCTTACGTAAATATAGCCTTCATGAGCGCCGACAGCGTAAGCGCCGATGATCATGCCTTCGATGACGCTGTGGGGATTGCCTTCCATGAGGCTGCGGTCCATGTATGCGCCGGGATCGCCTTCGTCACCGTTGGCGATGACGTATTTGGGATCGCCGTGCGCCCTGCGCACGCCTTCCCACTTGACGGCCGCGTGAAACCCGCCGCCGCCGCGGCCTCTGAGGCCCGCTTTTTTCACTTCGCTGATGACAGCGTCCGGCGTCATTTCTGACAGGACCTTGGCCAGCGCCTGATAACCGTTGATATTGAAATACGCCTCGATTCGTGACGGATCAAGCATGCCGTTTTGTCCAAAGACCACGCGGTTTTGTTTCTTGTAAAAAGGCAGGTCGTCTTCACGATATAGGGCTTTTTGCGTTTCCGGATGACGATAAAGCAGCCGGCTGATCACTTCGCCTTTGGCCACGGTTTTGGAAACGATTTCGGGAACGTCTTCGACTTTAACATGCTGATAAAAATACTTGTCCGGATTGATGACGACCATGGGGCCTTTTTCGCAGAATCCCAGGCAACCGGTGGCCAGTACATCGACGTCTGTCATATTTTGCTTTTTCAACTCGGCCTCAAGAGCCTCTTTCACCTTGAGGCTGCCGGATGCGCGGCAGCCTGTGCCGGCGCAAATCGCGACAAACTTTTTCTTGGGACCGTAATACAGGGTCAAATTATCCATGATCTGGAGGGCTTGAGTATCGGGATTTTCGATCATGACTGCACCCCCTCTTCGTTATTAATCTTTTTGATGATTTTATCCACTTTGTTGATGGTCACCTGGCCGTGGTAATCGGTATTGATCACCACAACGGGGCCCAGAGCGCAAGCACCCACGCAGTTGACGGTTTCGAGCGAGAACTTGCCGTCTTTTGTCGTTTCGCCCGGTTTGATGCCCAGTGTCGTTTCAAAACGGTCCTGAAGGATGGCCGCGCCGCGGACATGGCAGGCCGTTCCCTTGCAGATTTTGACGATGTTTTTGCCGCGCGGCTTCAAACTGAAAGCGGTGTAAAACGTGGCCGCTTCGTACACGCGGCTCATCGGCACCTTCATCGTATCGGACGCCGTCTTCAAGGCCTCCTTCGGCAGATAATTGAAAGCCTCCTGAATATCCTGCAACACGGCAATCAACGCACTCTTATCACGGTTGTGCTTTTTGATGATTTGCTTTGTTTTTTGTTTAATCTCACTGACGTTTGTCATGCTTTTTTCACCTCGGTATTCATTGGGGTATGGCCCCGTTATTCATTGCCTGTTTTGAGAAATTTGGCTTTTTCCACAAGCTTCTGATATTCGACCGTCACGCGCTGCTGAATCATCTCGACGTCATCCGGCGTCAGGTGACGGAAACGGCCCTGGGGCTTGAAGTAATCCTTGATCGGCTTCAGCTTTTTGGGCATGTCCGGCGACAGGCGATAATGGCCGTTTTCCACTTCAAACAGAGGGAAAACACCCGTTTCCACGGCCAGCCGGCCCATGGAGACCGCCGTATGCGACGGTGTGCGCCAGCCGGTCGGACACACGGAGAAGCAGTGAATATAGGAAGGCCCCTTGATGCTTTTGGCCTTTTCGATCTTGCGGATGAAATCCAGCGGATAGCTGGGACAGGCGGTGGCCACATAAGGAATATTGTGGGCGACCATGATTTCCGGCATGTTCTTTTTCCAGGTTTTCTGGCCGATGCTGACTTTGCCCGCCGGAGCCGTGGTGGTGGAGGCGCCCATCGGCGTGCCGCTGGAGCGCTGAATGCCGGTGTTCATGTAGGCTTCGTTGTCGAAGCAGACGTAAATCATGTCATGGCCGCGTTCCATTGCGCCGGAAAGGGCCTGGAAACCGATGTCCATCGTGCCGCCGTCGCCGGCCATGCCGACCACTTTGACATAACGGTCGTCGATCTTGCCTTTCTTGCGCAGGGCCTTGAGGCCGGCTTCAATGCCGGAGGCGACCGCCGCCGCGTTTTCGAACGCGACATGAATCCAGGGTACCTGCCAGGCTGTGGTGGGGAACATACTGGAAACAATCTCCATACAGCCGGTGGCGGATGCGATAACGGTGTTTTCACCCAGCGCTTTGGCCATCAGCCGCACGGCCAGCACTTCGGCACAGCCGGAGCAGGCACGGTGACCGGCGGAGAGCAATTCCTGCTTATTAATCAGCCGCGGGGCAAATAAATCAAAATTTTCTACAATGCTCATTATTCTCTTACCCCCCAAAATTCATAGGTGTCCGCCGCCTTGTGGTCGGTGTCCGCCACAACTTTCTCAAACATGCCGACAAACTCTTTCACCTGCACGTCGCGCCCGCCCAGACCGATGATGTAATTGTAAATCATCGGACGCTGGGATTCGGCATACATGGCCGACTTGATTTCCGAAAAGACGGGACCGCCGGGACCGCCAAAAGAGACGGCGCGGTCAGTGACAATCAGTTTCTTGACGTTTTTAATCACGGCCTTGAGCTCTTCAAACGGGAAAGGCCGCCAGAGTCTCAGTTTCACCAGGCCTGCTTTTACACCCTTGGCACGCAGTTCATCGATGGCGATTTGCGCGGTTTCGCCCATGGAGCCCATGGTCAGCATCAGGA
>CAZDYR010000170.1:0-5726 GCA_964509625.1 uncultured Smithella sp.
CGACTATTCACTGGGTTTCGATTCGGCGGTGAATATCATCATGGAAGAAATCGACCGTCTCCGCACAACCGCCGGTTCCCACAACCGGATTTTCGTGGTGGAGACGATGGGCCGGCACGCGGGATGGCTTGCTCTGCACGGCGGTGAGTGCAGCGGCGCGTACATCATTCTGATTCCCGAGCACCCTTTTGATATGGAACGGGTTTGCGCGCTTCTTGAAGAACGCCGCGGCCGGGAGGTTCAATACAGCATCATTGTTGTTTCCGAAGGCGCGACGATGACGGTCCATCAAGAATTCTGCAAAGACGATAAGGTGGATGAGTTCGGTCATCGATCGCTGGGAGGGATTGCCGCCTATATCGCGCAGGAAATCCAGGATAAGACCGGATTTGAAACCCGCTACGTCACCCTGAGTCATCTGCAGCGGGGCGGATCGCCTTCGGCCAGAGACCGCCTGATGGCGCGGTGGTTCGGGATCGCGGCGGTGGATATGATCGTTAATGAGGACTTCGGCAGAATGGTCAGTTATCGCCACGGCGAGATCACGTCGGTTCCCCTGAAGGAAGTCATCGACCGCCTGAATCTCATCGATGTGGATAAATATTACGATACCGAACGGTATAACGGCAAGCGATCCATTCTGTGAGATGTGTCCTGAAGCCCGAAATATTTCCCGACGGTTCTTTTCCGGTTGACAGTCCGTATCATTATTCTTATAACAATCCCCGGAAAAAACATACTATACTTTGGCCGTCCGGTCTGCCGTATCGCGATACGTATGAAATATATTCTGTCCTTCTTTATATTGCCTTGCCTGCTGGTCTCTTTTTCTTTTGCCGCGGACTGGAAAAGTCCGGCGGATACAGCCGTTCAGATGTCGCCCGGCGCGGTGCTGAACCTGGAAAATAAAAAAGACAAGACCGAACAGGATGTCTATAAGCTGACGATCATCTATTACCGCGAATATCAGCGGACGAAACTCAAGAAAATATTCCAGACGCACGAAAAAAAATTTCCCGGGCATCCGGTGGTGATGTGGTTACAGGGCGTTATTTTGCTGGGGGATCACCGGTATCAGGAATGTCGGGATGTTCTGGCCGGTGTCATCAAAGGGCACCCGGATTTTTATCCGGCGATCCTTACGCTGGCTCATCTGGATTATGTGCAAAAGGACTTTGAGCGGGCGTACGGGAGTGCGGTGGAAATGATGGAAAAGGGGGAGGAGCTTTCGCGATTTCATTTTACCGTCAGCCTGCTGATTGCGGCGGGTTCAAAAGGGATTATGACCAAGAAAAGTCTGATCAGGGCCATCCCCTCCTATTTTGAAGTCAACGGTTATTTGAAAAAAGCGCAGGCGTTAATGCCCGGCGCGGCAGAGGTGCTGTATGCGGTCGGCTCCTATCATCTCTTGACGCCGGCGATTGCCGGCGGGGATCTGGATAAGGCTGTTGCCCTCCTGGAAAAATCCAGACAGTTGACGCCGCTGAATCCCGGTGTTCATGTGCGTCTGGCTCAGGCTTATCGGGCCAAAGGCAACCTGGCCGCCTCTCAGAAAAATATGGCCCGGGCCGCTCAGCTTGATCCGCATGATGAACTTCTGCTGGATGACCTGTCCGGCGACAAAGTATTTCTGGATGTCCCGTGAGTAATGCCCCCGCCTCTGGGTGTATGCAGCCACCATTCACTCATTTTCCCTGTCCCAGGCATGGTCATGGATATTGGGTGCCGCTTCCCGATCGGCAGTCAAAAGCTGTTCCTGCAACTCAATTTCTTCCCGGGTGTTGAAAATGTAGGATTCCTGATCATGACGGTGTTTTGCCAGTTTGACGAGCGATGCCTCGTCATATTTGATAAAGCTCTGTCCGGCGCGAGTGGCCGTGTATTTGCGAAATCCCAGTTTGATGAGTACATCCACGCCCAGACGGACGGATGTATCAAGGGCCTCCCGGTAAATATCCTTCACGCCGGCATCAAGCAGTTCATAAGCGTCCCTGCGGTTTTTCGCGCGCACCATCACGGTAAGATTCGGAAATTCTTTTTTTGTTTTCTCAATCAGTTCAAAATTGATTTCAGGCGAATCGATGGCGGCAATCAGAATCCGGGCTTCATCCGCGCCGGCGGATTTCAGGATATCCAGACGCGTGGCGTCTCCGTAAAAAACCTTAAATCCCGTCTTTCTCAGAACATCCACCCGGTCGGAATCGTTGTCCAGAATCGTTGTGGAGATGCCGTTGGCTCTTAAAAACCGTCCGATGGTGCTGCCGAAGTGACCAAATCCGGCAATGATCACAGCATTCCCGCCGGAAATTTCATCCGCCGGTTTCTCCTCCTGGGCCTCCCTGGTTCCAAAATTCGGTAGAATCAGGCGCTCATTCATCAGCATAAACAGCGGCGTGAGCGTCATGCTGATGGCCGTGGCTCCCATCATCATGTTGGTCCATTGAGAGGAAAGAATCTGCAGCTGCGCGATGAACGCGAACAGGACAAAAGCGAATTCGCCAACCTGTCCAAGTCCCAGCGTAAAAATCATGTTCTGATCAAAACTAAGCCTGAAAGCTTTTCCCGTGGCGTACAGAACGGCCGATTTAATGACGAGAATTCCGCATACCAGTGCCATGATCTGCAGGGGGTTGTGAAAAATGAGTTTGAAATTAATAGACGCGCCGACGGCGATGAAAAACAAACCCAGCAGGATTCCCTTGAAAGGTTCAATGTCTCCCTCCAGCTCGTGACGGAATTCACTGTTGGCCAGGACAACACCGGCCAGAAATGCACCCAGAGCGGGGCTCAAACCCACCAGCATCATCAGGTAGGCCGTTGCAATCACGATGAGGAGCGCCGCCGCCGTAAAGAGTTCCCGAAGGCGAATCCGGGCGATTAATCGCAAAAAGGGGACAACCAGGAAACGTCCGGCCAGCACGACGGCGTTCGCGGCGATCAGCAATGTCAGCGTCTGCGCCCAGCCGGGCAGACCATCCATCAGAAGGGCATGTTCGCCGGAAGGCATCTGCGCACCGGGCAGCGCCAGAAGCGGCAAAAGCGCCAGGATGGGAATGACGGAAATATCCTGAAAAAGAAGCACGGCAAAAGAACTTCTTCCCGATTCGGTCTTGGTCAATCCCTTTTCCTTAAGGGTCTGCATCACAATGGCCGTGGACGACATGGAAAGCGCAAGCCCGCACGCCAATGCCGCCTGCCAGGTGAAGCCAATCACCATAAGCGCAACGAAGCACAAGAGCGTTGTTGCGCCCAGCTGCATAAAGCCCGTGCCCAGGATCAGTCTGCGCATCCTCCAGAATGTGGCAGGCTCCAGTTCCAGGCCGATCAGAAAGAGCATCATCACCACACCGAATTCGGCAAAGTGCATAATGTCTTTTCCTTCCGCGCCGATTAAACCCAGAAAGAATGGTCCGATGATAATGCCGCCCAGCAGGTAACCCAGTACGGAACCCATCCCCAGCTTTTTGGCAACGGGCACAAAGACCACCGCGGTGGCAAGATAGATGATGGCGTCATGCAAAAACGAGCCGCTCATTTCAGGTCAGCCTTTCTTCGAGCAACAGCCAGTCGTTGAGATAATTATATTTCCGGATGGCTTCGACGGAAAATCCTTCTACCGTCAGGCGTGTCAGCAGCCGCTGATAAACAGCGGTATATTCGGCCAACTGTTGCTTCGAGAGCAGATGTGTGCCGTGAACGGCAAAAGGGGGCAGGTAGGTCATTTTGCAGAGTGCGGCGGTCTGTTCAAACGGAACCAGAAACTCTCGCAGCGTAAATTGATTATGCTGACCGGCACTGTAGGATTCCCGCGCGCCGCCCGCGGTCAGGGCGTTAAAAACAATTTTATCTTTCAATGCATTGCCCCGGGAGCCATGCGCCCAGCCGTACTCCAGCACCAGGTCTATCCATTGTTTCAGCATGGCCGGCGCGCTGTACATGTATAAAGGATAATGCCAGATGATCACATCATGCGCGAGCAAAAGCTCTTTCTCCCGGTCAACATCAATATTGAAATCGGGATATTGCTCATAGAGATCATTTAACGTGATGCCTTGCATCCGATCTACGCCGGCAAGCAGGGCCCGGTTGATTTTTGATTTTTCGAACCGGGGATGGGCAAAAAGGATCAGGACTTTATTCATGGAAACCGTCTTCCTTGTCACTGCGAGCTAAGAGAGGAATCATTCTTTTCCGGGCTTTTCCTTTTTTAAGATTCCTGTCCGCCGAAGCGCGATACGGAATGAAACTTCCTGCACAATATCCATTGCATTCTAAAGATAACGCGGCGGCCAGGAGGAGGCACCGGAAACGTATATGAAAATACTTTGAGGGCGCCGACGACGCAGCCAACAAAGTTAGCTGACGAATGCAATGGATATTACAGTTCTTCTTCGCGGACAATCTGGGTCTTAATCAGGGCGATCAATTCCTGAAACACCGGCAGGATGTCCTTGCGGAATCGCCCCGCCACGCAGACATACATAATGTCATCGCCGACTTTCAGCTCTCCTTCATTGATCCACGCCCGGATATCCACAATCCCTTCCGTGTTCCGGAACCGGCGCACGGCCTGATCCAGCGCGGCATGGTCATAGGAAAGCTTCATGCCTCCGACAGGCTTGCCTTGCTTGGACGATGCCCTGACAATGCCGTTATGCACCAGAATCATCCCGAGCATTTCGGGCGGACACGCTTTTTTTATATCCGCAATCCACTCATCAATCATGACAAATCTCCCGATGGATTATGACGGCCGTCCGGTTCGGACGCGCTTTGTTTATCGTTGACCAGTTGGGACAGTTTTTGGGAAATTTGGGCGGCCAATGCCTGAATCAAATCAGTCTTCATGTCCGGCTCGTAGCGGTTGGCATCCGCGTCTCCGTTATTCCAGGTTCCGATCATCCGGCCGTCAAGCGCGAAAGGAACAACGGCAATCGACCGGACAAAATATTTCCGGCTGGGCGGCAGCAGCCTGTAGAAAGGCTTCAAGTCCTTATTGGCCAGAACGGGTTTCATGCCGCCGGTCAGCAGGGTTTCAATGAATTCCTGTGACACGACGGAAAATCTGCTTTTTAAAATGTCCGATGATGTTATCTCATTGATAATCGGCAGGGTGCTCTCATGATCGATCAGCGTCAGCCAGACAAACGGAACCGTGAATTCTTTCTCAATGCCGGTAAGCAGGTTTTCAAAAAGCGCGCTGATCGTTGCGGCCGAAAGAATGCTTTCTTCAACTCTGTTGAAGCGGGCGGCGATTATTTCATTAATGCCTTTGAGATCATCTTCATTATTCATCACAACTTCCCTTCCCACCGGGCGTAAATCACCGCGTGATCTGACGGCTTTTCGGTAATACGTGTGGCCAGGTCAATGGCGCACTCGCCGGATTGGGCGGCCAGCGTCCGTGTGGCCAGAATATGGTCGACGCGCCACCCCAGATTGCGGCCGACGGAATCTCGGACGCGGTAATCAAAAAAAGTATATTGCCCCGGTTCATCGGGATGATGTATCCGGAAAACATCCGTCAATCCCCAGGATTGGACGTCTTCGTAGGCTTTCCAGACATCCGGATTAAAAGACACGTGCCCCAGAATCCTTTTGGGATCGTGCACGTCGATGTTCTGAGGCGCGACGTTAAAATCGCCGCACAGAATTAATTTCTGGTCCGGCTTGAAATTCTTTTGCAGATAATTTTTCAGGCGGCCGAGCCACGCAAGTTTATAGGC
>CAZDYR010000171.1:0-5725 GCA_964509625.1 uncultured Smithella sp.
ATATAAAAAAGGGAAACAAGGGATCTATCCCCATGATCGCACATTATTGTCTTTTGAATTTGTAAGGAATTCCGACAATTTTTATTTCTTCTAATGTTTTCGAGTACTCTGTCATCTTTTGACATGGATACATTTTTCCGATATGAATGGTAGCAAATAAACAACCGGATTTTTCATGAGCAAAACATACCACATCTTTGGCTTGAACATTCTTTCTGAAATAGAACTCCCCGCTCAATCCCCGGCTGATCCTGATCAGAAAATTCCCCCTGATGTGATTATTGAATACGGCGACACGCCGGAGCAATTGGACAATTCCCAAAGAAAAGGCATTTGGTATCAGGCCGCTCCCGGTGAATTTCTGCTGCGCGTGGATTCGGTTGCCCGATATTATGTGAGCGAAGGCCGCCGGATTGTGATCACGCCTGAACCGGGCGTGGCAAAAGAAAAGATCCTGATTTTTTTGATGGGTTCGGCCTTTGGCGCGCTTTTGCATCAGCGCAATGTGCTGGTTTTGCACGCGGGTGCCGTCGTGGTAAAAAAATCCAGTGTCATTTTTCTGGGGCCTTCCGGCATTGGTAAATCCACACTGGCCGCAGCCTTCCATCAGCGCGGATACCCCTTCCTGGCCGACGACGTCTGCGCGATTACGATGGTTAAAGGAAAGCCCGCGGTGATCCCCGGCTTTCCGCGCCTGAAATTGTGGGAAGATGTTCTGAAAAAGCTGGGGAAGGATAAAAATCAATTAAAAAGCGTCGTCTGGACGAAAAATCTGGAAAAATATTTTATGCCGGTTGAGCACAGGTATGACAAGCCTGTTCCTCTAAAAGCCGTCTTCAATCTGGAGATAACGGACACGGATCAAATTGAAATCACCGCGCTCAAAGGTGGAGCAAAAATCAATCCTCTGATCGGCAATACTTACCGTCTGGGTTTTCTGGATGGCCTGGGCGGGAAAAAAGAACATTTTCAACAATGCGCGGCAGTGGCGGCCCAGACAAGCGTGTATCGTGTTGCGCGTCCCCGAAAAGGATTTCTGCTTGATGAACTGATGGACGTGCTGGAGAAGAAATTTTAATCCCGCTATTGCCGGGTGAGAGTTAATTCTCCGTAGTTCGCTGCGAAGTGGCTGATTCAAACGCGGCTTGATCATAATGAAAAATGAAAGATGATGGGTTCATGAATGAAACCGGCAAAACATCATGGCTGAAATCCTTAAAGGATGCACCCGCAAAGTGGCGGCGGCGCGACAGGACGGAACGGATGCTGCTTGTAGAAGCGTTTCTGCTTCTGGGCATAGCACGGCTGGGGGTGCTGATCCTGCCGTTTCGGTGGCTGGCCAAATCGTTGGGGACTCATATGAAGGATGATCAAACGCCTATGCAGCCCGTCGCTCTGCAGATGGCCCGGCTGATCGGAGGAGCGGTCCGTTCCGCGGCCGGATGGACACCCTGGGGGAGCGTGTGTCTGCCGCAGGCCGTTGCGGCCAAGTGGATGCTCAAACGCCGGCGCATTCCCGGTACGGTTTATCTGGGTGTGATGAAGGATGAAACCAAGCCGGAAAAACTTTCGGCCCATGCCTGGGTCCGCTGCGGGAAGATGATACTAACAGGCGCGAAGGGCCATGGTCAGTATACCGTGGTCTCGACTTTTTCCTGAAAACCGGGTAGGCACTAATGGGGATAAATGACGGGACAAAGGATTAAGGCTAAAGGCAAAGATAAAAGAGCAAAAAACGTTTCACCCCCTGCACCACCGCCTAACCTAAAGTTCACGCGAGCGAGGGAAGCAATGAACAAGGACTGGAATTCCCTCTCCCTTGATACCCTAAAGGGCACAAGTGGGAGAGGGTCGGGGTGAGGGGAGATTAATAAATGTCAGCGATGTATCCAGGCTAAAGTGTAAATAATGTTTTGGTTGAACACAAGGCTAAAGGCGATAGACAAAGCGGAAGCTTATCTCATAATGTCCTCCGCCGGCGGAGGACATACAATGGCAATATTCAATCCCGCTTGAGCGGGACGAGCGTTGATTTGCCGTAGGTTGCTACGAAATAACAATGTTCATTTCATAACTCGATAGCTTGCTGCGAGGTGGTTGATTGTTGCGACGATGTCAATACGGGAATGCTGAACAAATATGATCAGACAACTCATGCGCGCGACCGCGCGATTTAAATCGCAGCTTCCTTATCTGCCGCAGGCCTTTCGTCTGGTTTACCGGGCCGCGGGCGGGCTGATGTTCGCCTGGCTTTCTCTGCTTTTGATTCAGGGCCTGCTGCCGGTCGCGATGGTTTATCTGACCAAAGTCCTGGTGGACGGGATCGCGCAGGTGATCAAAGACGGCGGCGGATGGCAGGGACTGGCTTTTCTGGCTCCGGCGGCGGCCGCGATGGTTTGTGTTCTGATCGCGATGGAAGTTTTGCAAAGTGTCAGCCGCTGGCTGCAGACGGCGCAATCCGAAAAAGTTCAGGATTCCGTTCACGCGCTCATCCACGAACAGGCAATGCGCCTGGATATGTCTTTCTATGATCACCCCGGCTATTACGATCAGCTTCACCGTGCCCGAATCGACGCGCTTTCGCGCCCGGCGGCCCTCATTGGAAACGCGGGAACGCTCCTGCAGAGCTTCATCACGCTGGTGGCGATGGCGGGGGTTTTGCTGACCTTCGGCATCTGGCTGCCGCTTTTGCTTTTGGTGAGCACGCTGCCCGCGCTGGTTGTGGTCCTGAACCACACGATACGTTTTCACCGCTGGCGGGTCCGCAATACAACGGCCATGCGCAAAGCCAATTATTACGATATGATGCTGACCTGGCGCGAATCCGCGGCGGAGATGCGTCTTTTTAACCTTGGCCCGTATTTCCGCGGCCTTTTCACCGATCTGCGCGCAAGACTCCGCCGCGAAAGAGTGCGGCTGGCCCGCAATGAAGCCGTTGCCACGGCTGTTGCGGCGATGATCGGCCTGGCCAGCATGGCGGCGGCACTCGTCTGGATGGGATTTCGCGCGTCTCAGGGATTTTTAAGCCTGGGCGACCTGGCGCTTTTTGTTCAGGCTTTCTTCCAGGGCCAGCGCATGATGCGGTCGCTTCTGGGCAGCGCCGGAGAAATCTACCGCAACGTCATGTTTCTGGAAAATCTTTTTGAATTTCTGGCGCTCAAACCCAGGATTGTCGAGCCGGAAAGTCCCGTCCCCCATCCCGGGCTGAGTCAATCCGTTCAATTTCAGGATGTTGCATTTTGCTATCCCGGCAGCGAGCGGACGGCGTTGGATCGATTCAGCCTTAACATTCCCGCCGGACGGATTACGGCGCTGGTCGGAGAAAACGGCGCGGGCAAAACCACGCTCATCAAATTGCTGTGCCGCTTCTACGATCCTTCCGACGGCTGTGTTTTAATCGATCAAACGGATATTCGCAAACTTTCGCTGGAAGAGCTGAGAAGGCGTATCACGGTTCTTTTTCAGGAGCCGGTGCGCTATCACGACACGGTATTCAACAATATCGCTTTCGGTGATATTGACCGGCGGGCGGACTTGCCGGAAATTGAGTCTGCGGCAAGGGCCGCAGGTGCTGACGCGCCGATTTCCCGACTGCCGCAGACCTATCAGGCGGTGCTGGGCAAATGGTTTGGCGGCGCGGAACTGAGCGGCGGCGAGTGGCAGCGTCTGGCGCTGGCGCGCGCGTTTCTGCGGCAGGCCCAGCTGATCATCCTGGACGAGCCGACCAGTTTCATGGATTCCTGGGCCGAGGCGGACTGGCTTTCGCGCTTCCGCCAACTCGTTGCCGGAAGGACGGCGCTGATCATCACGCACCGCTTCACCACAGCTATGCAGGCGGATATCATTCACGTGATGGAAAAGGGCCGCGTTATTGAATCCGGCAGCCATGACCAACTGCTGACGGCCGGAGGCCGTTACGCGACTTCGTGGAAACAGCAGATGCGCGGCAGATCGCCGGACGCGAAAGAGGGCTGAATGGATTCTGAGCAGTCAAAACTCTACGATATTCTGATTGAGTGCCTGAAAAGAGATCCCTCCGCGCCGGACGCCGCGTCGTTGAGAGCTTTGTCATCTCAGGAATGGAGCAATCTGCTGGCGCTGGCCGCCGGGCAGCGCGTCACGCCTTATTTGTGGCATCGGCTCAAACAGAAGAAACTGGCGGGGTTCGTGCCGGAATCGGCAGCCGCCGCGCTTCGCGAGTCATTGCGGCGCAACACGCTCAAAAACCTGCGGTTCAACGGAGAATTGCTGAAACTGCTGGCCGTTCTGGAGAAAGAAGACATCCCCTTGATTCTGCTCAAGGGCATCGTTCTGGCCAATACGGTTTATGAAAATATCGGCCTCAGGGAAATGAACGATATCGACGTGCTGGCGCGTCCCGGCGACCTGACGCGGATTGCGGATATCCTGAAGGAAAGAGGCTACAGTCCGATACAGCCCGTTGATGTGGAGATTGCCATGCAAACAGCGCATCATCTGCCCCGCCTCGTTAAAAATGGAGTTACAGGATTTGAAATTCACTGGAATCTGACGCGCTCGGGTGAACGCTACAGCATTGATTCCCGGGGCTTGTGGGAAAGGGCCGTCCCCGTCCGGATTTCCGGCCGCGACGCCCTGATGCTTTCGCCGGAGGACATGATGCTTCACGTGTGTGTGCATACCTCGTACCAGCATCCGTTCATCTTCGGCCTGCGTCCTTTTTGCGATATTGCCGGGATGGTTGATCATTTTGGTCCTGAGCTGGATTGGAAGACAGTTGCGGATCGGGCCTGCGATCAGAGTTGGCGGCGGGGCGTTTATCTGGCATTGCGCCTGGCTGTCGACCTTGCGGGCGCGGCGGTACCCCCATTTGTTCTGGACAAACTAAAACCATCCGACATGTCCGTGGAGATTCTGGAGGTTGTTCGCAAGCAGGTCTTTACGGAAAAATATTTTGCCACCAGTATTCCCAAGTCTTTTGCCCAGCTTCTGGAAAGCAAAAAACTAACCGATAAGATGAAGATTTTTATCCGGCGTGTTTTTCTGCCCAGAGCCGTGATTGCGGGCGCATACGGTGTTTCCGCTTCGTCCCCGAAGATTTACTTTTTTTATTTTCGCCGGTTTGTCGATGTGCTGCGCCGTCATGGAAGCACGCTCAAAAAATATCAGCAAAAAGACGATGACGTGAAATCTCTCGCTGAGCGCAGCAACATGATTATTAAATGGATGGACTGATTCACAGAAGTTGCGAAGGCGCTCCGGCGTCTAAAATTATGTTGCTTTCACTGGTGACATGAAGTAATTTTTCACTAACGCGGCAATTGCCTGATCAAGGCAATGATGGTTTATCCGCGGGAGATTATAACATGAATTTCAAGGTTATCCTGCTCATTATCGTTTCCTGTCTGGCAGTTGTTTTCATTATACAAAATGTGTCTGCCGTGACCGTGAACATTTTTTTCTGGGAAATTTCCCTGTCGATCGCCCTGCTGATCTTTATTATCCTGGCCATCGGTTTTGCCGCCGGATGGTTTTTGCACAGCTTTCTGGCGTATCGCAATGTCAAAAAGGAAGTGGCGGAGATTCAAAGGGATCTGCGAACAGGTAAAAAAGTCTGAAAGACGCGTCATCGGGCGCTGTTTAATCCCGCTCGCGCGGGACGAGAGTGAATTCTCCGCAGCTTGCTGCGACATAACAATGTTCATTTCATACCTCGACAGCTTGCTGCGAGGTGGTTGATTCCCGC
>CAZDYR010000172.1:0-5707 GCA_964509625.1 uncultured Smithella sp.
GCGTGAATTCCGGGTAGCTTGCTGCGGGATGGTTGATTGACACAGGGTATTTTTCAGAGGGCTTTTGCCGCAGGGTAAAAGCCCTCTGTTTATCGTTGACATCCATTTTATAAGTCGATAAGCAGCCGTCATGAATGACAATGAGAAGACAAAGGTTCAGTTGATTGAAGACCTGAACGCTTTGCGTTTACAGCACGAAAAGATCAAAGAGGAAGAAAACAGGCTTCGCTCCAGCGAAGAAACCTATCGCACATTCGTCGATAACATTGATGACGGGTGTTACGAGTTTGATCTACAGGGTAATATCATTTTTTGCAATGAAGGCCTGCCGCGTATTTTCGGTTATTCACGCGAAGAATTTCTGAAACTGGACCGCTGGAAGCGGCATGTCAGCCGGGAATATGGTAAATATGTATTTCGTCTGTACGATGACATGCACAGAAAAAATATTTCCTCTAAAATCCTGGAGTATAAGATTCTGCGAAAAGACGGCCAGATCCGGGATTTTGAAGCGTCCGTAACGCTGATGCGCGACCATACGGGCAAAACCACGGGTTATCGGGGCATCGGCCGTGATGTCACCAATCGGAAAAAGACGGAACAGGAAAGAGAACGCTATCGCGACTTTGTGGAAAATATTGAAGATTCCTGCGCGGAGTTTGATTTGCGCGGCCGTTGCACGTTCTGCAACGAAGCGTCGTACCGGATGGTCGGCTATTCCCGAAAAGAGTACATGCAACTGCGTCATCATCAGCGTTATGCCTCTCTGGACGAAATCGGGCAGGTTTATAAAACGTTTAACGAGATTTACCGGACCGGAATTCCCGCCAGGCTTTATACGGCCAGCCTTCTATGCAAGGATGGCACGACCAGGGCTGTGGAGTCCATCGTGACGCTCATGCGCGATGCGAAGGGTGATCCCGTCGGGTTCCGCAATATCGGCCGGGATGTCACGCCGCGAAAAAAAATGGAAGAAGAACAGGAAGCCTTGCGCGAACAGCTTGCCCGGGTGGGAAAAATGGAAGCCATCGGAACGCTGGCCGGCGGTGTGGCGCATGATTTCAACAACCTGCTGATGGGCATTCAGGGTTACGCGTCGCTGATGATCCTGGAAACCGACCCGAATCATTCCCATTATCCGCGGTTAAAAGCCATTGAGTCCCATGTCAAGAGCGGTGCGGATCTGACCCGGCAGTTGCTGGGGTACGCGCGCGGCGGGCGCTATGAGATAAAACCGGTCCGGCTCAACGAGATTGCGGCCAAGTCGGCTGAAATGTTCGGCCGAACCCGGAAAGCCATTATCATGAAGCAGGAACTGGCGGAAGATCTTTGGATCGCGGACGCGGATCAGGGCCAGATGGAACAGGTCTTTCTGAACCTTTTTATGAATGCCGCACAGGCCATGCCGGGCGGCGGTGAGATTTTCATCAAAACAAAAAATGTGGTGCTGGAGAAGCCGCATGTCCGGAGCCTGGATATTCAACCCGGCCGGTATGTTAAACTCACCGTTAAAGATACGGGCGTGGGCATGGATGAGATCACGCGCGAGAGGCTTTTCGAACCCTTTTTCACCACCAAGGAAATGAGTGTGGTGAAGGGGACCGGCCTGGGACTGGCTTCCGTTTACGGGATCATCAAGGGGCATAAGGGCGCGATCAACGTTCAGAGCGAAAGAGGCAGGGGAGCGGCATTCAATATCTATCTGCCGGCTTCATTTAAGGTTTGTGTCCGGGAAGCGGAAGCCGGCAAAGAAACACTGCGCGGCCGGGAAACGATTCTGCTGGTGGATGATGAAAAGAGCATCCTACATGTTGTCGGTGAAATGATCAGGAGATTAGGCTATCACCTGATGACGGCCGAAAGCGGAGAAGAAGCGGTGGAACTTTGTCGGCGGAAGTCCGCCGATATCGATCTGGTTATCATGGACATGATTATGCCGGGTTTGGGCGGAGGCGCGGCCATCGACGCCATTCGGGCGGAAAATCCATCCGCCAGAATCATTCTGTCGAGCGGATACGGTATGAAAGGCGAGGCGCGGAAAATCATGGATCGCGCCGCGGCAATAACGTTTATGCAAAAACCGTTTGAGCTGGCGGAGCTGTCGCAAAAAATCCGGGCCGTCCTGGATCAATGAAAAAGTCACTTTCCTTTATAAAGGTACCGTTCAAAAAAGCGGTTGTAAGTCGTCCATTCGGAATCGGTATTGGCGGCGTCGGCGGCGACAAAGCTTTGAAACGCGTTGAGCTTGGCGTCCAGGTCGTCCATAAAGTGTATCACCAGGGCTTCCATGGTTTTTGGACGTTTGGGAGAGCCATATTCAAATTCGCCGTGGTGGCTTAAAATGATGTGACGCAACTCAAGCGCGAGCTGTGAAGGGAAATCCCCGATGGCGTCGATTTTTTTGTTGATCATTTCCACGCCCATGACCAGATGACCGATCATCCGGCCTTCATCACTGTAAGCAATCAGGCTGTCATAGGAGAATTCATAAATTTTGCCGATGTCGTGCAGTAAACCGCCGGCGATCAGCAGATCTCTGTTGAGCTCCGGATAATGGTCCGCCGCCTTGTCCAGCAGTTTGACGACGGACAGTGTGTGTTCAAGCAACCCCCCCAGATAGATATGATGAAAACCTTTGGCCGCGGGCGCCCGCCGGAAAAGCTCGGCTGTTTTTTCATCATGAAAAAAGGCGGCAAGCAGTTTTTTCAGCGGCTCCGATGAAACATTGTCAACGTAAGCGAGGATGTCCTGAAACATCGCGTTCGTATCCATCCTGCTGACCGGCAGATAATCGGACGGATCAATGTTTTCCGGATCGCACGGTTTAACGGAGACGATGGAGATTTGAAGCGCGTTACGGTAACTGAGCGCCCGGCCCTCAATGTAAATGATGTCGCCTTTTTTAAAGACCTGATCCAATGCCACGGCGTTATCCCAGACTTTGCCGTCCATTTCGCCCGTTTTGTCTTTCAGGCGGACATTCAAATAAGCTGAGCCTTTCTGGGAAAAGGCCATGTTCTTTTCCGCGGCCAGGAATGAGGAGGCTATCTTATCCCCCTGTTTGATATCCTGAAGATAAATTTCTTTGGTTTTCAAATGCGTTGCCTTTCTTATAGAAAAAATATTTATTGAGTCGGATTTTTTTCCCGCAATATCCGGTGATCGCCCACGCGCACAGTCAGCTTGCTTGTGTCAAAATATTCCATCAGCGGAATGATGTATTTCCGGGACAGTCCGGTCAGATCCTTAAAGCTCGCCGGTGTCGCCTGACCGTCTTTCTGCAGTTTAACTTTGTAATCTTCGCGCAGCCTGTCCATGACCGCACGGGCGAAACACAGGTCTTCGTTGATTTTGACGATGTCGCCGTCTTTGAGCATCAGCCTGACGATATTCTGCGCCTTGGCCTTCTTGTCCTTGAATCCGTTAAGCACATCGTTAAGAGAGGGCGGCGTCAATCCGGCCTGCGTGTAAATGGACGCGATGGCCTGACGTAAATCGTCTTCTTCCCCCGCCAGCTGCACCTGATGGGAAGCCAGCCGGACGCTGTCTTTATTGCTGACGATGACTTCTTTTTTCCCCAGACCGGCAAGTGCCATATTGAAGAGTTTGGCGGCCACCGCGGCGGGAAGCGCCGCTTTGAGCTCTTCCTTGGAGATGCCTTCATTGAGAGGATGGCTTTTGTGATAGTCCGCAAGACTTTTTACAAGCAGCTCTTCCATTTGAGCATACAAGCGGGCGGAAAGAACGGTGGTGTCTTCACTGGAAAGCAGAATCGCCTGATGGCCGGAAAACATTTTATCCAGTGTTTCCCGGATTTTTTTTACATGAATACCCAGCCGGAAGGCCAGCGACCGGATGTTGATGCCGCCAAAACCGGCCCGCTCCATCAAGACGGATATTTTTTCAGGCATTGCGCCGTTTTGCAGAATCCGCAAATCACTCAGTATCTTTTCGTTTTTTCTTTTGTGCTTGCCGGGCAGCACATCGAGAATCCGTCCGCCGCCAATGGTGGTGACCGGCGAATAGCTGCGCAGCACAAAATGGTCACCCGCCACCACGACATCCTCACCCGCCAGGATAAGCTGCGCGAAACATTTTTCACCGGGTGAGAGTTCGTCGGCTTCCAGGAGCACAATGCGGGTTATGATTTCCGTCGTGCCGGTATGCAAACGCACCAGCGCCCGGTTTTTCAGCTTCCGTGTATTGGAATCCAAATACTCAAAAAAGACGTCAAGTCTTTGTGTGGGCCAGACGGTTTGCGGCCGGACCAGGACATTTCCCCGCTCCAGCGTTGATTTTTCGATGCCCTGCAGATTGATGGCGGTCCGCTGGCCCGAGAAGGCTTTTTCGACCGGCTGGTTGTGCACCTGGATGCCCCGGATCCTCGCGGAAACATTTTCGGGCAGAATCTGGATGTCCTCGCCCACGGCAATCTGGTCGGAAATGAGCGTCCCGGTGACCACCGTGCCGAATCCTTTCATCGTGAAGATGCGGTCAACCGGAAGACGGAAGATGCCGTCATCCGTTTTTTCTTTCAACTGATTGGCTGTTTTATCAAGGGCCATGAGCAGGTCCTGGATGCCGGTCCCCTTGACGGCCGAGACCGGAATGACGGGCGCTCCGGCAAGAAAAGTATCTTTCAGATAATCGGTCATTTCGGAGCGCACCAGATCAAGCCAGTCTTTTTCCACAAGGTCGATTTTGGTCAGGGCCACAAGACCGGTCGTGATTCCCAAAAGCGTGCAGATCTGCAGATGTTCCCTGGTTTGCGGCATGATGCCTTCATCCGCGGCAATGACCATTAAAACCAGGTCGATGCCGGCCGCGCCGGCAACCATGTGCCTGACAAACTTTTCATGGCCCGGCACATCAACAATGCCAAGCGTATGACCGGACGGAAGCCCGAGAGAGGCAAACCCCAGCTCAATGGTAATGCCTCTTTCTTTTTCCTCCTTGAGACGGTCCGTATCAATGCCGGTCAGCGCCTTGATGAGCGATGTCTTCCCGTGGTCCACATGACCGGCTGTCCCCAGAACAAAATGCTGCATGGTTTTTCCTGTTGTCTCAATCCCGCTTATGTCCGACGGGTGTTGATTCTCCGCAGCTTGCTGCGATATAGTAACATTTCTTGCATACCCGCTGCTTCGGGGCGGGATTTTTCATTTTAAGTCATGATCTGAAATAACAAACTCGAGGCGTTTTCACAACATCATATTTCCTCGGATACTATTTAACAGAGGAGACGGCGGGGGATTTAATTGTTGAAAATGCCCGTCGGAATTGGTAGGTAGAGGAAAAATGAGGTATCCTTTTTGCGCATCCTTGGGCTGGATTACGGTGAGAAACGAATCGGCGCGGCCGTCTGTGACGAGCTGGGACTGACAGCTCAGGGGCTCACCACATTGATTCGCAAAACGAAAAAACACGATCTGGACATTCTGGATCATTTGATCCGTACTTACGCGGTTGAGAAAATTGTCATCGGATATCCTTTGCGTCTGGATGGTTCAGAAGGTATCCAGTGTGAAAAAGTCAACCGTTTTGCCCGTTTGCTTGAAAAAACTTTTTTGCTGCCTGTGATCAAATGGCCGGAAACCCTGTCGACGAAAGAAGCTGAGGAAATTTTAGTTCAATCCGGTGTCCGCTGGCGCAAAAGAAAAGAAAAGGTAGATAAATTGGCGGCTTGCATTATTCTTCAGGATTTTCT
>CAZDYR010000173.1:0-3445 GCA_964509625.1 uncultured Smithella sp.
ATACTATTTCCTGGCCTGCCTGCTGCCGCCGCTTCCGGAGGTTTTGGGCGAGAAGCTTTCGATTTCGTTTCCCGAAATCACCCGGATGGTACGACGGAACATTGAAGCGTCGGATGCGCAACTGGTGCAGGCCCAGCTTTTCGCTCTCGACGCGGCCAACTGGGAAAGCTTCGATGAGGGAAGGGATTCTTTTCAGGAGGGCGGTATCCTGACGCATGAAGAGATCAAGACCAGACGCAATCTGCCTTCGTTTATCCGTCAGTTTATAGCCGAAAAGGAACGCGGCATCCGGCGCCCCTGCATTTATGACCGGCTCTGGGAACTCTGTTATGCGTCCATCCTGACGCGCGCCAAAGAAGAAGGCTGCCGTTATCTGATCGATTACACATCCTGGGAGATTAATTTGCGAAACCGTCTGGCAGCGCAAAGGCTCCGCGACAGCGACAGGAATGTCGCGGATTCCACGGTCTTGCCGGGAAGCGCGGCGTATGATTTTTCATCGCTTCTGTCGCAGCTCGACAGCCAGAAGAACCCGCTGGACGCCGAGCGTGTTCTCGATACCGAGCGATTGAAGCGGATGTCTTCCTGTGCTGGCTCCGACCCGTTTTCCCGGGATGCCATCTTGGCCTTTCTGGCCCAGGCGGCTATTTACGGCCGCTGGGAGGCAATGCAGGCGCCTTATGATATGGACAAATTTCTGTTGAATGGAGGTTGAAAGTGGGTGATCTTTCCAAAGGTCGTATCATCGCCATAAACGGTCCTCTGGCCACCTGCGAGGTGGAACAGGGCCGCGATGTTCTGCAAAACGAAGTGGCTTATGTCACCTGCCAGGGGACGCCGCTGAAGTCGGAGGTCATCCGCGTCCGGGGACGGCAGATTGATATGCAGGTTTTTGAAAGCACAACCGGCATGATGGCAGGCGACGAGGTGGTCTTCTCAGGCGAGCTGCTCTCGGCGACGCTGGGGCCCGGTATTCTGGGCATGACCTATGACGGCCTGCAAAACCCCCTGATGCTTCTGGAAAATGAACAGGATTTTTTCCTGAAACGCGGCCAGTACCTCAAGGCCCTGAACGAAGAAAAGACCTGGCATTTTACACCCCGCGCCTCCATTGGCGACGTCGTCCGGGCCGGGCAGTATATCGGAAGCGTTCCCGAAGGACTCTTTACACATCATACCGTCGTGCCGTTTAAGCTTAAGGGAACGTGGGAAATTACCGAGATTGTGCCCCAGGGCGACTACCGCGTGAGCGAGCAGATTGCCTTATTGAAAAACACCGCGGACGGACGTGTCGCGCCCGTCACGCTCAAGCAGGAGTGGCCGGTCAAGATGCCTCTTCGCGTCTACCGGGAAAGACTGCTGCCGAACCGGCAGCTCCTCACCCAGTGTCGGCTTCTGGATATTTTCTTTCCGCTGGCCGAAGGCGGAACGGCCTGCATTCCCGGACCGTTCGGCGCGGGTAAAACCGTTTTGCAGCAGATCATTTCCCGCTATGCCGAGGTGGACATCGTTATCATCGTCGCCTGCGGCGAGCGCGCGGGCGAGGTAGTGGAAACCATCCGGGAATTCCCAGAGCTTGAAGATCCGAAAACAGGCGGCTCGCTCATGAACCGGACCGTCATCATCTGCAATACCTCGTCCATGCCCGTGGCGGCGCGCGAAGCGTCCATTTACACGGGCGTCACGCTGGGTGAGTATTACCGCTCACTGGGGCTTAAAGTGCTTCTTCTGGCCGACAGCACATCGCGCTGGGCCCAGGCGCTTCGCGAATCCTCCGCCAGGCTCGAAGAAATTCCCGGCGAAGAAGCGTTTCCCGCCTATCTGGAAAGCCGTATTGCCGCCCTTTATGAACGCGCGGGCCTGGTGAAGCTTGCCGACGGTTCAACCGGGTCGCTCACCATGATTGGAAATGTGTCTCCCGCCGGCGGCAACTTCGAGGAACCGGTCACGCAAAATACTCTTAAAGTCGTGGGCGCCTTTTATGGTCTTTCCCGGATTCGCTCCGACCAGCGGCGCTACCCGGCCATTGATCCGCTCATCTCCTGGAGCCTCTACCTGCAGCAGATGAAATCCTTTCTGGAGGCGCGCCAAGAGGGCTGGGTGAACCTGGTTAAAGACGTCCATCGTCTTCTCCGGACCGGCAGCGACATCCATCAGATGATGCTCGTCGTCGGCGAGGAAGGCATAGCCCTTTCGGATCTGGTCACTTATCTCAAAGCCGAAATTGTGGACGCAGTCTGTCTGCAGCAGGATTCTTTCGATGTTGTGGATCGGGCAACGTCGCTTGAGCGCCAGGTGGATGATTTTCTTCTGCTCATGAAAATGGTGCGCCATCCGTTTACCTTTGACAGCAAGGAAAAGGCGCGCCTCGACATGACCGCTTTGCACAATCTCTTCTTCCAGATGAAATACTGCCCCTACCGGAAAGAAGCGTATCTCAAATATCGCGGCGAGATTGAATCCATTTTAGCCGGAGAAGGAGCGATTTCCCAATGATCACTGAGCACTCTCATATTCTTCGCATACAGGGCGATATCATCACGGTGCCCGCCCGCGGCATCACATACGGCGAACTCGCGGAAGTGAAAAGCCGCTATGGCGTGTCACTGGCCCAGGTGATCCGCCTCAAGGGCCACGACGTTTTTTTACAGGTTTTTGCCGGCTCCCGGGGTGTATCCACCGGCGATCAGGTGCGGTTTCTGGGGCATCCCATGCGCGTCCCCTTTGGCGACGCGCTTCTGGGCAGAATCTTCAACGGCTCGGGCGATCCCATCGATAACGGACCGGACCTGAAAGCCCTGCCGAAAATTGACATCGGAGGCCCTTCGGTCAATCCCGTCCGGCGCGTGATTCCGCGCGGATTCATTGAAACGCGCGTCCCCATGGTGGATGTGTTCAATCCGCTGGTGGAAAGCCAGAAACTGCCCATTTTCGCGGCGGCCGGCGAACCCTATAATGATCTTTTGGCCCGCATCGGCATGCGCGCCGATGCGGACGTGGTGATCCTGGGCGGTATCGGCCTCAAGTATGACGAGTACCTAAAATTCCGGCACGCCTTTGAAGAAGCGGGCGTGATTTCCCGCGCCATTATGTTTATTCACACGGCATCCGACCCTGTGGTAGAGCGACTGCTGGTGCCGGACATGGCACTTGCGATTGCTGAACAGTTCGGCGTCCGGGGGAAGCGCGTACTGGTATTGCTCACGGACATGACGGCGTTTGCCGACGCCTTAAAGGAAGTCGCCATCTCCATGGACCAGGTTCCGTCGAACCTCGGCTATCCGGGATCCCTTTACAGTGATCTGGCCTCGCGCTATGAAAAAGCCGTGGATTTTGAAGGCGCAGGCAGCATTACCGTTTTGGCCGTGACCTCCATGCCGGGAGACGACGTCACCCATCCGGTGCCGGACAATACCGGCTACATCACGGAAGGCCAGTTCTATCT
>CAZDYR010000173.1:3455-5688 GCA_964509625.1 uncultured Smithella sp.
GAGTGATCGAACCTTTCGGGTCGCTCTCCAGGCTCAAACAGCTTGTCATCGGCAAGGTCACGCGCTCCGATCACGGCATTATCATGAACAGCATGATCCGCCTTTACGCTAAAAGCCGCGAAGTGGAACAGAAGCTTGCCATGGGGTTTGACAAGACTGAAAACGACGAGCGCTATCTCCGTTATGGTCAGCTCTTCTACGAGCGGTTTATGGATTTGAAAGTCGATATCGGACTCAATGATGCTCTGGATCTCGGCTGGAAGACGCTCGCGGAATGCTTCCGGCCCGACGAGGTCGGCATCAAACAGGAATTTATTGATCAGCACTGGGCAAAAGATAAACTCTGAGAGATCTGAAAACATGGCACAGCGGATCAAACTCAATAAGGTCTCCCTTCGGGAGCAAAAACAGAAAATGGCGCTCTACGCGCGGTTTCTTCCCGCGCTGGAGGCGCGAAAACAGCAGTTTCTGATGCAGCTGGGTGTCGTGCGCAAAAACATTGAAGTGGAGAAAGAGGTTCTCGCCGCCCTCAAAGAAGACCTATCCTCATGGTCGGCCCTGATCCTGGATATGGAAGCGAGCCTTATGCCGCAGCTGGTCATCAGGCAGGTGCGCGTTTCTGTGCGGAATGTGGCGGGGTTGAAGATCCCGCTGTTTGAGGAGGTCGTCTTTGAAAATCCTCCCTACAGTCTTTTTGCCACGCCGTACAGTTTCGAGATCGTCCTTCTTCGCCTGCGCGAAGCGATTCGCCTGCGTGAAAAAATGAAGGTTCTGCGCCGCCAGGAACAAATTTTATCGGAAGGCCTGCGCAAAA
Organism: uncultured Smithella sp.; assembly: GCA_964509625.1. Classification (GTDB taxonomy): domain Bacteria; phylum Desulfobacterota; class Syntrophia; order Syntrophales; family Smithellaceae; genus UBA8904. The sequence goes on from CAZDYR010000173.1 coordinate 4,270, forward strand.
CCAGCCAGCGGATTAACCTCTATGAGCAGCGGCTGATTCCCGAGTGCCGCGAGGCCATCCGCAGGATCGCCGTCTATCTTCAGGATCAGCAGGCCGCAGCCGTTGGAGTGGCCAAGGTGGCCAAGCGCCTCCTGGAGGCGGGGTTATGAGAAATATTCACAATGCGCGCCCGTCCAAAACCGGGACAGGCCGTAAAGGGGTCTGATCATGGCGATTGCAAAAATGAGCCGGGTGTTCCTGGTCGGTCCCGTCTTTTATAAGGAAGAAACGCTGCGCTTTCTCCAGCGCGCGGGCGTGATGCATCCCGAGCCGGTACAACCCCTTGCCGGACAAAGCGAAAAACAAACATCCGCCGCCCTTTTGCGCGTGCGCAGACTCGGGCAGGTCGAGCAGGCACTCAAACGCTATCGCTCACCTAAACTGAACACGCCTGCCGAGTGTGCCGAGGAAGAACTGCTGGATCGCGCCGAACAGGCTTTGACCGCCCTGCAGGAAGCGGCAAACCAAAGAAAAACGCTTGAGCAACTGGTCGATGAGCTTGCCCCCTGGGGCGATTTCGATCCCGAAGTCTTGAACCGCCTGGAAGCCGACGGGGTCTACATCAGGCGCTGGCGCAAGGATCGGGGGAATGACGTAGGGCTCGCCGTGCCCGAAGGCGTCTTTGCCGAAAGAGTTTCTGAAAAACGCGACGTGTTGTTTTATACCCTGTCCCTGGAAGAGACTCTCGATATTCCCGGAGCCACGTTGATCCAGCCGCCTCAGATGGGTCTGGGACAGGCCCAAAAAGCAATCGAAAAACTAAAAGCCCGGGAAGCTTCTCTGGCTGTGTCTCTGGGCGGCCTGGCCCTGCGGAGTGACTCCTTCAAGAAACTAACGGCTCAGGCGCTCAATGAGGCGCGCTATCTGGAGCAGATGGGAACTCTTTACGCCGCGGAGGACCTTTTCGGCCTTCAGGGGTGGATTCCCGATGATGCGATTGAGGATTTTTTGCAGCGGATCAAAGATGAAAACCTGCCGCTCATTTGCGACCTGCGCGAACCGCTCCCGGAAGAAGAACCGCCCGTGCTGCTCAAAAACAACTGGTTTGTCCGGCGCGTCGAACCTTTACTCAAGCTTTACGGCATTCCCCGCTATGGTCTGAGCGATCCGTCCTACTTTTTCGCGCCCTTTATGGTGTTGTTCTTCGGCATGTGTCTGGGCGACGCGGGTTACGGCCTGGTGTTTTATCTGGTGGCGCATTTCATCGGGAAAAAACTGGGTGATCAGGTGGAGGGTCTGCCGCTTGTCATCAAGCTCTGCAAGGCCTTTGCCGTGTCGTGCGCGCTTTTCGGTCTCGTCACCGGGTCTGTCTTCGGCTTTAATTTTGAAGAACGCCGCTGGATTCTTCTGGACGTGTCCGTCGGCACCGGAAATCCCATG
>CAZDYR010000174.1:0-5686 GCA_964509625.1 uncultured Smithella sp.
GGTTAATGTCGATCATCAGCGCGCAGAATATTTCTTTTCGTTACACGGATAAACCCGTTCTGGAGGATGTCTCTTTTACCATTGACCAGGCGCGGCTGGTTGCCGTGATCGGGCCCAACGGTTCCGGTAAAACCACCCTGCTCAAGATTCTGAATGCCACCCTTTTCCCGAATGACGGCCGGATGCTTGTTGAGGGCAGGGAGACGCACAAGTGGCCGCGCCGTGAGATTGCGCGGACGGTGGCGATTGTCCCGCAGGAGTCTCCGTCGATTTTTCCGTTTTTCGCGGAGGAAATTGTTTTGATGGGGCGTTTCCCCTATTTACGCTCTCTGGCGTTTGAAGATAAAAAAGATTACCAGATTGTTAATGATGTGATGGCCCGGACGGATTCCCTGTCGTTTGCTCATCGCCGTTTTAATGAACTGTCGACCGGTGAAAGACAGCGTGTGCTGATTGCGCGTGCACTGGCCCAGGAGCCGAAAATTCTGCTTTTGGATGAAAGCACTGTTTTTCTGGATTTGAAACATCAGGCGCAGTTTCTGTCTTTGCTTCGCGAGCTCAACCGCGAGCAGCATCTAACGGTTATTTTTGTAACCCATGACATCAATCTGGCCGCGCAAAACGCCGATCAGATTCTTTTGCTTTACAGCGGGAAAAAATATGCTATAGGAACTCCCGCGGACGTTTTGACCGCGAAAAATATAAAAGAGGTTTACGATGTGGATGTCGGGATTGATCAAAATCCGCACAGCGGATCGCCCCGCGTGACATTGTTGACCTGATAAGACGGTCCAATAAAGGAAGCCGGTTTTATTCCGGCGCTGCCCCGCAACTGTAAGCGGAACGAAATCCACAGAAAGCCACTGACGCCTAGCGTTGGGAAGGCGTGGAGACTAGGTCGCCGCAAGCCAGGAGACTTTATGGACAGTCCCCATAAACTTTATTCCCGAGGGGGAAAGGAGACGTTCCATGAAGAAGTTCCTGCTTTTTGTTCTGTTGTTATCTTTTGTCTTACCTGTGCAAGCCCAAAATACCATAAAAGATGAACCTGTCAAAATGGGCGAGGTTGTCGTGACCGCCACGCGTGATACGCAGGAAGTCCGCAAAACACCTGCCAATGTAACGGTTATCACCACTGAGGACATCAGCAATTCGGGCGCAACGACTGTTGTCGAGGCGCTCGATAAACTTGAAAGCATAAATTTCCGAACCTACAGTGGTAATGCTTCACAAGCCAGAATCGATGTGAGAGGATTTGGAGGCGATAATCCTTACGGGAAAACACTGGTTCTGCTGGAAGGCCGGCGGCTTAACCGGACGGACATGGCGTCCATCAACTGGCTTGCTATGCCGGTCAATATGATCGATCGGATCGAAATTGTCCGCGGACCGGGAAGCGTGCTTTACGGGGATTCAGCGATAGCCGGTGTGATCAACATCATTCCTAAAAAAGGCAAAGGCAAGCCTGTTTTTAACGTCTCGTTGATGGCCGGCAGCTATGGTCTGCACGATGAACGCGCAGGCGTCATCGGCGCGACCGGCAAGTGGACTTATGCCTTAACTGGTGAAAACAATTTTAGTTCCGGCTATCGCCATCGATCCGAATATTCAGCGCAAGGCGCCGGCTTTGACGTGGGCTACGCGGCTCATGATTTACTGAACCTTTCTCTTGGTGTTTCCTTTAACCGGGCCGACTATCAAATGCCGGGTGCCCTGACCAAAGAACAAATGTTGTTAAACCGCCGCCAGTATCAGCCTGCCATGCCCGCGTATTTCATGAATGCCAATGACGACAACGATGGCCGCGACAAATATACCAGCATCAATCTAGGCTTGAAATCTTTTTGGGGATCATATGGACAGATGGAAGTGAACTTCATGTATGGCCGAAAAGATCTGCAAATGAACATGCCGTCCTGGTACTCCTACAATTTTTCCGATACAAAAGTTGATACCTACGGCATTTCACCGAAATATATATTGGCCAAAGACATCTTAGGGTTTCACAACAAGCTCATCCTTGGAGCAGACTATTACCGCGAGCCTTACCAAAAGGATATTTTCAGTGACCGGGAGAGAGCTTATCAGCTTAGCACGGCGGATTTAACACGGGAGTCCTTGGGATACTATATCCGTGATGAATTCAGCCTTTTGAAAAGTTTGATTTTGAGCGCCGGCTGCCGTTTTGAACGCACAAAGATTAAAGGAACAAATATCGATTTCTCGTCATCATCGAATAACTTCAACAATGAAAAAAGTTATGGTGCGGAGGCTTATGAGGCTGGACTCACCTGGCTTTGGGGGAAAAAGTCAAAATCCTTCATCAAATACGCGACGGTGTACCGCATTCCCTTCCTGGATGAAATTGCGTCTTTCAACGGTTTCGGCGGTTCATTTTTAACGTCGCTGGAACAGGAGAAAGGAACCAGCATGGAGGCCGGTACGGAATACTATCCGCTGGATAATTTGAAACTGGGGGTGACCATTTACCGCATCGACATGAAAGACGAGATCGAATACGTCTATACATCATTGTATACGGGTTATAATCAGAATGTCGGTAAAACCCGTCACGACGGCGCGGAAATTTCAGTTTCCTATCTGTGGCGGAAGTATCTGAAGGTTTATGGAAACTTTACCTACCACAGAGCCACTTTCGAGGACGGAGAATTTAATAAAAAAACAATGCCGCTGGTTCCTAATCGCCTCCTTAACGCGGGGCTGGAAATCTACCTGCCTTATCAGGTGACATTGAAACCGGAGATTCGTCATGTGAGTGACGCGTATTTGTCAGGCGACAAAGACAACAACGCCGAGAAACTGGCAGGCTATACGATGCTGGATTTCTATGTTTTATACAAGCCGACGATAGGCAGACTCCATCTGTCTGTTTTTGCAGGTGTGAACAACCTCACCGATAAGATGTATTCGTCTTTTGGTATGGACGGCGCGCCATGGATGCCCAACACCTACTATCCCATGCCGGGAAGAACATTTAAGGGAGGACTCTCCTTTGAGTTTTAGTCTGTCTGTATGAAAAATATTATTTCGATAATATTATTTATTTTTTTTCTTACGGCCATTTGCGTTTATCCATTATCAGCCCGCACCGTGACGGATGAAACAGGCCGCCGCGTGAACATTGTAACAGCACCACAGCGGATTGTTTCTCTTGCCCCCGGAATCACGGAAACGCTTTACGCGCTTGGTCTTGGCGATAAAGTAGTGGGCGTTACCACTTTTTGTGACTGGCCGGCGGAAGTCCACAAAAAAACGCGGGTAGGCGGATTTACCAATCCGTCCGTAGAAAAAATAATTTCTCTGAAGCCCGATTTGATTCTGGCCACCGCTGACGGCAACCGGAAAGACACCGTTTTGCAACTGGAAAGGCTCGGTTTACCCGTCTATGTAATAAATCCTTCAGATACCGCTGGTGTTCTGAAAAGCATTCTCCACATCGGCGAAATAACAAGTCATGAAGACGACGCCGGAAATCTGGCCGCAGCACTCCAAGATAAACTGGATCATGTCACCGCGCGAATCCGTTACCGGAAGAAACCGCGGGTCTTCTTTCAGCTTGGCCTGGAGCCCATTGTGACGGCAGGCCGGGGCACATTAATCAACGAAGTTATCGAGCGCGCCGGCGGCGTCAACGTGGCGGGCCGGGATATCGCCAACTACCCCCGCTACAGCGCGGAAGGGATCATCGGCGCGGCGCCGGAAATAATAATATTTGCGCCGATGATCAATGATCATGAATTTACGGCGGTAAAAAGATTCTGGCAAAAATTCAGAGATGTGCCGGCGGTAAAAAACAATAAAATTTATCCGATAGATGCCGACTTGATTAACAGGGCGTCGCCCCGAATATTTGATGCCGTTGAGAAGATGGCCTTCATTTTTCACCCTGTTCCGGTAACGTCCAGATAATCATTTCATAAGAGGATCAAAAAGTTGCGCAGTTATAAGGCATGTGATTGATTTATTGCGTGTTTTGTTATACGTACAATCTATATACACATTAAAGGAGCAGTTGAGATGAAACAAAAGGTTTCAGTGGTGGGAGCGGGTAATGTCGGCGCGACGGCGGCGCAGCGTCTGGCTGAAAAAGAGCTGGCTGATGTCGTATTGATCGATATTATCGAAGGGGTGCCGCAGGGAAAGTCCCTGGATCTGGCACAGGCCGCGCCGATTGAAAAACATGACGCGCATCTTGCAGGTGCAAACAGCTATGAGGCTTCGGCGAATTCCGATATCGTAATAATCACTGCGGGAATCCCCCGAAAACCGGGCATGAGCCGGGACGATCTTCTGGCAACCAACAAGGGTATTATGAAAAATGTCGTGGGTCAGGTTACCAGGTATTCGCCCAATGCCATATTGATCATTGTCAGTAATCCGCTGGATGCTATGTGTCATGTCGCGATGGAAGAAAGCGGTTTTCCTAAAAACCGGATTATCGGCATGGCGGGCGTTCTGGATTCGGCGCGGTTTCGCGCTTTTATTGCAGCGGAACTGAATGTTTCCGTGGAGAATATTCATGCACTGGTGCTGGGCGGGCATGGGGATACGATGGTGCCGCTGCCGCGCTTTTCCACCGTGGCGGGTGTTCCGATTACGGAACTGTTGTCCTCCGAACGTATTGAAGCGCTGGTGACGCGCACGCGCAACGGCGGCGCGGAAATCGTCGGTCTCTTAAAGACAGGTAGCGCCTATTACGCACCGGCCTCGGCCGCGGTGGAGATGGCTGAATCGATCCTGAAAGACAAAAAGAAAATCCTGCCTTGTGCCGCTTATCTGGAAGGTGAATTCGGCATTTCCGGGTTGTTCGTCGGCGTGCCGGTAAAACTGGGTAAAAATGGTATCGAGCAGATTATTCCTCTCAGGCTGACAGCGGATGAGAAAAAAGCATTGGACAAGTCCGCTGCCGCTGTGCAGGAACTTGTCAATGCGATGAAAGGAATGACATGAAACGCAAGATCATAAGAATCGATGAGGAAAAGTGCACCGGTTGTGGTTTGTGTGTGCCTGGTTGTGCAGAAGAAGCCATCAAGATTATCAACGGGAAAGCCAAGCTTGTAAGTGAAGTTTTCTGCGACGGTCTGGGCGCCTGCATTGGTGAGTGTCCGGAGGGAGCGCTTTCCATTGAAGAGCGCGAGGCCGATGCTTTTGATGAAAAACTGGTTCATGAAGCTATAGCCCGACGCAAAAAAGATGAATCCGGAATTCGAGATACAAGACCTGCTTCGCAAACCTTCAATATTATACCCCCTCAAGCGGGCGGTGGTTGCCCCGGTTCGGTTCCTGCCGTTTTTGAACGTAAATCGCAGGATGCCCCGGGCAAAGCTCATGTGGTTGGGCAACCATCAGAGCTGACCCACTGGCCCATTCAACTGCATCTGGTGAATCCCGCCGCTGACTTTTTCCGCGGCAGGGATGTTGTGTTGGCCGCGGATTGTGTGGCCTTTGCTTCAGGTGACTTTCACGAAAGATTTTTAAAGGGCAAGAGCCTGGCGATTGCCTGTCCCAAGCTCGATGACGGGCAGAATGAATATATTGAAAAAATCATCCGGATGGTGGATGAAGCCAAAATCAATACACTGACCGTGGTCATGATGCAGGTGCCTTGCTGCCGGGGATTGATGCAGATTGCCCAGACCGCCCTGCAAAAGGCGACAAGAAAAGT
>CAZDYR010000175.1:0-5675 GCA_964509625.1 uncultured Smithella sp.
ACAGGAGTCTTCTTGTGAAAAAGACATTGATCATTCTTTCCATCGGCCTTTTGTTATTCTCAGCCTGCTCATCGATGCAAAAAGCGTCGCCGGAAGAACAGTTCAAAAAGAGTTTTCCTCAGCACAAATTTGAAAGTTTAACCCAGACATCCATCAAAGGTGTGTACGAAGTCTATAACGGCCAGCGGGTTTATTATTATCTGCCGGAAGGCGACGTTATTTTACTGGGCAATATGATTTCCAAAGACAATAAAAACATGACCCAGGAAAGTATCGCAAAAAAAATGACGTCCAAACTGTCGAATCTGCCGTTGGATAAGGCTTTGAAAATTGGCAACGGAAAAACAAAAATTGTTGAATTTATTGATCCGAACTGCCATTACTGCCGCCTGTCTTTTAACTTTTTCAACCAGCGAAAAAAAGACGTTACTTTGTATGTTTTTTTCTATCCCCTGTCCGAGGATTCAGCAAAAAAAATCCGCCACATTTTATGCTCGAAAGACCAGGCACAGGCCTATGATGATGTTTTGAGCGGAAAGCTCGACGCGAACGCGCAGTTTAATTTATGCAGCGATCAGGCAGCTGATAATGTGGAGAAATCTCATCAGGAGATCAGTGCCAAAGTCGGTGTCCGGTCGACGCCGCTGTTTTATATCAAAGGTCAGGTTGTGCCGGGCTTTGATCAGCCGGCCATTGAAAAGCTGTTAGCCGAATAAAATTGGAAGGAGGTTTTTCATGAAGAGAGCATTTACGGTTTTGGTAAGCGGAATATTTTTATGTTCTTTAACCGTTGGGGCTGCTTTTGCACAGCCTGCGGGCAAAGCAATCGTGGACAATGCCTGTTCCAAATGTCATGGCATCAAGAAAGTGGAAAGCGCCACGAAAAACGCCGCCGAATGGGAAGCGACATTGGACCGCATGATTAAAAAAGGCGCCAAAGTGAAACCGGAAGAAAAAGACGCCGTCCTGAAATATCTCAACACGTTGAACAAATAAACAAACAAGCGGCTGCCTTTTCAAAAGACGGCCGCTTGTTAATTTCCACTGATTGTCGGCCTGTCGGGCCAACGATTTTTCCTGGTTGCGCTTAGCGCACTTTCGCACCCGTTCTGGGTTCCCGGTCGAATCCTATCAACGTTAATCCGGCTGAAGAATCAGTTGCCAGGAGCATGCCGTGGGATTCCACGCCCATGAGTTTTGCCGGTTTCAAATTGGCGACGATGACAATCGATTTGCCGATCAGTTCTTCCGGTTTATAATCTTTACCGATTCCTGCGACGATGGTCCGCTCTTCTCCGATGTCAATCCTCAATTGAACAAGCTTGTTGGATTTGGGGACCGGTTCAGCAGCCAGGATCTTTGCCACGCGCAAATCCACTCTGGTGAATTCATCATATTCAATTTCCGGCTTCAAATCGATGGTCGCTTTTTTGGGTGGCGGCGGTTCTTTTTCGGCAGTCACACGGGGAAACAATGATTCGCCGCGAACCAAAGCCGAGCCCGCGGGCAGGAATTCGTTTTTTTGGATGACGTTCAAATCATATTTTCGCTTTGTGTCCAGACCGATCGTTTGCAGAATTTTTTCAGCGGCCTGCGGCATGAACGGAGAAACAAGAATGGCGACGGCGCGCAGTGCTTCCAGCAGCCGATACATGATCGCCACGAGCTTTTCCCGATGGGCCGGCTCTTTGGCGAGCGTCCAGGGCTCGTTTTCCACAATATATTTATTGGCGGCGCTCACCAGTTCCCAGACAGCCATCAGCGCCTTGTGCAGCGACATGTCGGCAAAACAGGATTCCACCTCTGTGACGGTTTTTTGCGCCAGTTCCGGAAGCTTGCTTTCCACATGCGCGGCAGGCGCGTCGGGAATCTTTCCGTCGCAGTATTTAACAGCCATGGTTACGGCGCGGCTTACCAGATTGCCCAGATCGTTGGCCAGATCCGAGTTGAAACGCCCGACAAAAGCCTCCTCCGAAAAATTTGAATCCAGGCCGAACACCATATCTCTCAGTAGGAAGTATCGGAAGGCGTCCAGACCGTATTTGTCCTTTAAATCCAGCGGCCGGACGACGTTGCCCAGACTTTTGGACATCTTGCTCGCATCCGAATTCCAGTAACCGTGAACATTGAGGTGCTGGTAAGGCTCGATGCCTGCGGCTTTAAGCATGGTCGGCCAGTAAATGCCGTGCGGTTTTAAAATATCCTTGGCGATCAGATGCTGCGCCTGGGGCCAGAATTTTTTAAAATTTTCCCCGTCTGGATAGCCGATCGCCGTCACGTAATTGATCAGCGCATCGAACCAGACATACGTAACGTACTTTTCATCAAACGGCAGCGTGATGCCCCATTCGAGACGAGTTTTGGGACGGGAAATGCAAAGGTCTTCCAGGGGCTCACGGAGAAAGGCCAATACTTCGTTGCGATAACGCTCCGGCCGGATAAAGTCAGGATGATTTTCAATATGCTGAATCAGCCACCCCTGGTATTTGCTCATCCGGAAGAAGTAATTGCTTTCTTTACGATGCTCGGGCTCGGTCTGATGGTCGGGACACTTGCCGTCCACGAGTTCCTTTTCCATGTAAAAACGTTCACAACCGACACAGTAAAATCCTTCATAAGCTCCAAAATAAATGTCGCCGGCGTCATAAACCTTTTGTAAGATCGATCGAACGGTAGCCATGTGATTCGCATCGGTTGTACGGATGAAGTAGTCGTTTGTGACGGCCAGCTGGGGCCAAAGATTGCGAAACTGCGCGCTGATTCCGTCCGCGTATTGCTTGGGGCTGATTCCCGCCTTTTGAGCGGCCTCGGCAATTTTATCGCCATGCTCGTCCGTGCCGGTGACAAAAAAAGTATCATGTCCCGTCATGCGGGCCCAGCGGGCCAGGACATCCGCGACAATGGTTGTATAGGCGTGCCCGATATGCGGCGAGGCGTTGACGTAATAGATCGGGGTTGTGATGTAAAAGGGTTTCGACATGATGGTTTGCGGCTCCTTATGATTCTTCCGCACGTTTTTTATTGGTTTCCTGCGGTGGTGTTATCTTTTGCGCGGCCTGAGGTCCGCTTTCTTCCCGGGCGGCCGCGGCTTTTGCTTCCCGTGAGCATTTTTTTGCTCCGGCATACCCCTCATGCTCAAAAGAAAGACAGCACATCAGCCTTCCGCATAAACCGGATATTTTTTCCGGATTCAGCGACATGCTCTGTTCCTTGGCCATCTTCACGGTGACACGATCGAGATTTTGAAGGATACCTGCACAGCAGACGGTTCTTCCGCAGACGGCCAGACCTTTAACAATTTTTGCTTCCTGTCGCGCGCCGATTTGCTTGAGTTCTATTCTGGTTTTGAATTTCGCGACCAGTTCTTTGACCAGTTCACGAAAATCCACCCGCGCCTCCGCGGTAAAATAAAAGATCATTTTACTTTTATCAAAAAGGCATTCCACGGTGATCAATTTCATGGCCAGACTTTTTTCATGTATTTTGTCTGTACAATACTTTTTGGCTTCTTCTTCGAGCATTTCGAGTTCCTGCCGGACGCGCAAATCATCCGCGGTTACCCTGCGCAGAATCTTCTTGAGGTTAGGAGGGGTCTGCTGCGGGTCGCATCGATGAACGTCGGTGACAACAACCCCCAAGGCGACGCCGTTGTCCGTGTTGACCAGTACCTGATCATCTTTATGCACGATCAGATCGCAGGCGTCAAAATTATATATTTTGCCCTCTTTTTTAAATTTTACGCCGATGATATTAGTCAGCACTTTTTTAATCCCGCACAATTTTTTTACACAGAAAGCTTAAATGCCATTGCCTCTAATGTCAATGATTTGTTCACATTCATTTCAATCAAGTCAGCCGATTGATCAACCAGGGCGATGTTCCGCAGAAGCTGCTCACCGCTTAAGCGTCCGGACAGCGCAGAGACAGCAGGGAGATCATTCGCGTTGATCAACATGGAAGACCGTGACGTTTCTTTATAGACCAGGGCGTCCCGAAAATACGTGGTGAGGATTTTTAAACCCTGCTTTATTTCCTTTTTATCCTGCCCCAGAAAAGACGAAAATGTCAGCAGACTCATCGGATCACGGGCACTCGCTGCGCTGAGCAGCCTTCCCAACTCAGCGCGGAACGCAATCATGTCTTCCGAGTCCAGTTCCAGCGCCTGCCCGATCGAACCGCCTGAAAGGGAGGCGAGCAGGAAGGCCTTGGATGAATCCATTTGTTTTTGTTCTTTCAAAAACCGCGCGACGGTTTCGGCCGACAGCGGATTGAAGCGCATATGCCGGCATCGCGAAAGAATCGTTTGAGGCAGCCAGTAGGGGCGGGCGGTTATCAGGATGATGACATTATCGGCTGACGGTTCTTCCAGTGTTTTTAAAAGAGCGTTCGCCGCCTGTTCGTTCATTTTGTCGGCGTCGTCAATGATGAATACCCGCTTTTTTCCTTCCAGCGGTTTGAAGGTCATCTGCTCCTGAATGCTGCGGATGGCATCAATACGGATGAATTGCGCCTGTGATTCCAGTATGTGGATATCCGGATGATTGCCATGGATCATTTTCAGGCAGGAGGGGCACTTTTCGCAGGCATCATTTTGAAGACCGGAATTTTCACAATTCAACGACCGGGTAAAGGCCAGCGCCAGGGTTTTTTTGCCGATGGCGTTGATGCCGCTGAAGATATAGGAATGGCCGATCCGATGCAGCGCCGCGGCTTTCTGAAGCATGCCGATTTGTTTGGAATGGCCGTAAATATTTGCAAAAGACATTGGAGAATTAAACCATCAGCAAGGTTATCTTTGGGTGTTGATGAAATCCATTACAAGCCGGCGGACGTCAAGGGCTATGACATCCACAGTCCGTGAAGCGTCAATGACGCGAAAACGTCCGGGGTCGGCGGAACAGAGACGATGGTAACCCTGACGCACCCGATGATGAAAATCATTTTCTTCTTTTTCAAAGCGGTCTGCTGATGACGGATCCTGAAGCGCGGCATCACGCCTGCCGGCTCTTTGCAGGCCGGTTTCAACAGGTAAATCAAACAACAGGGTCAAGCCCGGCTTTAGCTGCTGTGAACAATAATCATTAATCGTTTTGACGAAAACGGGATCAAGACCCCGGCCGGCCGCCTGATAGGCAAATGTGGCGTCGGAGAACCGGTCGCATAATACGTATTTCCTGTTTTTCAGAGCGGGCTGCACAACCTCTTTTACATGCTGGGCGCGTGCGGCACAGAACAGGAGAAGTTCTGTTTCCGGGCACATGGCCTGATGACCGCGGTTGAAAAGAATATCACCGATTTTACGGCCGATCGGGGTTCCCGAGGGTTCCTGCGTCAAGACCACGGGAATATTGTTTTCCATCAAATACTCACCCAGCAGTTTCATCTGAGTGGATTTCCCCGAGCCCTCGACTCCTTCAAAGGTGATAAGTTTATTCATGGTCGTCTATCCCGAGGTTTAAAGAGGGTTAAATGCTCTGATGCAGGAATCCATCGCCAAAGATGTTTCGGAATCGCATAAAAAAGCAGGGGAAAGATCCGCCAGTCAAAACGGACATTCCCCCGACGATAAAGTTTCACAGGAACTTATTACTTTTCTTCTCCGGGAACAATCGCTTCCACCGGACATTGATCGCAGCAGGCGCCGCAGTCCGTGCACAACTTTGGATCAATTACGT
>CAZDYR010000176.1:0-2901 GCA_964509625.1 uncultured Smithella sp.
GACGGCCAAAAAATACAAGATTATCGCCATTAACGCCACCTGTATGTCCGACGACCTGCAGGACGCCGTCAATTTTTCACCCTACTCTTTTCATGCCGCATTCTCCACCGCTTCGGCGGCCCGGGGACTGGCCTACTACTACGGCCAGATCCGTAAAAAAGAGAAAAAATTCTATATTCTCAATCAGGATTATGCTTTCGGCCGTCAATTCGCGGATGATTTTAAGCAAGGCCTGAAGGAATATTATCCTGAAGCACAAGTCGTGGGTGAAGATTATCACAAGCTTTTCCTGACGGATTACGCTCCCTACCTGAGCAAAATCAAAGCATCCGGCGCCGAAGTCATTTTCACGGGGGACTGGCTTCCCGATGCGGGCAACCTGTTAAAGCAGGCCCGTCAAATGGGCATCATGCTGCCTTTTGCCAATGTTTATGTGGACGAACCCAACTATCTCAACGAAACGGGCATTGAAGGAACTAAAGGCCTCACCAACATCAGCGCCTACTATGACACCACCCCTTTCTTCAAGACCAAGGAGCATATCAAGTTTTATACGACCTGGAAGGAACAGCAGAAAAAGTGGAAAACCCTTCCTTACAGCAGCATCGCATTCCAGCATTTCACGGCCAACGCCGCCGCCTGGGTCATGACAACCTACTGGGCCATGAGCGTTGTTGAACGGGCCCAAAGCACCGATCCGGAAAAGATCATCAAAGTCTGGGAAAATGACAGCTTCGAATACATCAACGGCAAAGTCGTCAAGATGCGGGCCTGTGATCACAAGGCGATCATGGATCTGGGTGTCACAGAATACGTGCCGCCGGATCAGCAGAAGATCGCGATGAACATTCCTCCATACTACTGGTTCAAAAACGCCTCTTACACGGGACCGGTTTATAAAATTCCCGCCGAAAAAATTCTGCCCTGGATGGATCAGAAATTGGATCGCTGCAAGGGCAAGGACAACTGGGGCAAATAAAGGATCACGCTCTTGAGCAAATGATCATGCTGTTGCTTAAAATGAAAACCGGTGGACCGTCGACGGAGACGGCGTCGGTCCACCGGTAGTGATTCTTGCGAGTCCAAAATGCATTCTAATATTTTTCATAGACCTCCGGCGTCACCGTCGGAAATAGATACGCCGGGCAGCGATTCGTTTTTATCACCGCATTAGAGTGTTCTGAAATTTTAATCCTTCCGGATTTCGGATTGAATGATGAAAGGAAGTAGCAAATGGATCCAACCATATCGATGTACATATCCCAGGGGATGCACGGGATCGCGTACGGGATGATTTTATTTTTGATTGCGTCGGGATTGAACATCATTTTCGGGATGATGGGGATTTTGAACATGGCTCACGCGGCGTTTTTCATGCTGGCGGCGTATTTTTGTTATCAGGTGGTGGGGATCACGGGGAGTTTTTGGCTGGGGCTTTTGGTGGCGCCGTTGATAACGGCGGCGCTGGGGGTCCTGATGGAGCGGCTGTTTTTGCGTCGGGCGCAGGCGCTGGGACATATGGGCGAATTGATTTTGACGATGGGGATAGCCAATGTCATCGTGGCGGGCATCAAGAAGATCTGGGGCACCGAGAGCCTGCCGTTGCAGATGCCGGAGATGCTGCAGGGGATGGTGAACATCGCCGGAATGAGCTACCCGGTCTATCGGCTGTTTGTCATCGGTCTGGCGCTCGTCGTTCTGGTTTTCATGATGCTGCTTTTGTACCGGACGCGGCTGGGGAAGATTGTTCGGGCGGCGGTGTCGGACCGGGACATGGTCAACGCCCTGGGGATCAACATCAACCTGGTGTTCATGTTTGTATTCGGCGTGGGCACGTGGATGGCGGGGCTGGCCGGCGTGGCCATCGCGCCGATTTTGACGGTTTTTCCGGGCCTGGCGGATCAGGTGGGGATGGATGCGTTCATCGTGGTGGTGACGGGAGGCTTCGGGAGCCTGGCCGGAGCGTTTATCGTTTCGATCGTTTTTGGGCTGCTGAGTTCCTACGGGGTCCAGTTCGTGTCTCAGTTTGCGCCGGTGCTGATGGTGGTGTTCATGGCGATTGTTCTGGCGTTTCGTCCTAACGGTTTATTCGGAGCGAAGGATTGAAGAAGATGAAGACTAAAGCAAACCTTGTTTTGTGGCTGGCGCTGATCGGATTCCTGGCGTTGTTTCCCGGGGTGTTCGGGATCTACTACACGAATATGATTCTGACGCTGGCGATTTTCTCCGTGTATGCCGTTTCCCTGAACATGTTGCTGGGCTACACGGGGCTTTTGAGCTTCGGACATGCCATGTTTTTCGGAATGGGCGGGTACGGGACGGCGCTGGCCTTGAAGCACATTGAAGGGCTGGGCGTTTTGCCGGCAATCGGCGTCGGCATTTTGGCGGCGGCGGCCCTGGCCCTGATTCTCTCTCCCCTGGTTGTCCGGGTGAGCGGGACGGCGTTTGCGATGCTGCATCTGGCGTTCGGGCAGTTGCTGTACGTTCTGGCGCTGAAGTTATACAAAATTACAGGCGGCGAGGACGGCATTGCGAACTTTCCGATTCCGGGGATTTTTACGGAGAGCCTGAAGAGTTCACCGGAACATCTGTATTACCTGGCCATGCTTGTTCTGGGAGCGTGCCTCTGGCTGATGTGGTTTATGACCAAGACCCCGTTTGGGCAGATTCAGGTGGGCATCCGCGACAACGCCAAAAGGATCGATTATCTGGGCTACAAAGTGCCGCAGTCGAAGGCGGTGGTCTATACCCTGTCGGCGGCGTTTGCCGGTGTGGCCGGTTCTTTTTACGGCCTTTTCCACAATCTGGTTTCGGCGGACGGATCGCTCGGGATCGGCATGTCCTTCGCGCCGATTGTATCGGTCATGATCGGCGGGGCCGGAAGTTTCTTTGGTCCCATTC
>CAZDYR010000176.1:2911-5661 GCA_964509625.1 uncultured Smithella sp.
ATTCTGGGCGTGGCGGTTTTTCAACTGGTTGACGAGTTGATCCTGCGTTACACGGAGAGCACGGAGCTGGTGATGGGAGTGATTCTGATCGTGGTGGTTCTGTTCATTCCGTCCGGTTTTATGGGGCTGTTCAACCTGTTCAGACTCAAGCTGAAAGCCCGTTTTTTTGATAAGACAAAAGTGGAGAAGGCGTCATGAGCATACTGGAGACCAGGCATTTAGAGCACAGTTTTGGCCCGCTGAAGGTGTTGTTCGGGGTTGATCTGCAGATTGCCGAAGGAGAGCGTCACGCGGTGATCGGCCCCAACGGTGCGGGGAAGACGACGCTGTTTAATACCATTACCGGGACCTACCGTCCGACGAAAGGGAAAGTGCTTTTCAAGGGAAGAGACATTACCGGCTATCCGCCGCACAAACTGGCGCGAATCGGCGTGGGCCGCTCCTTTCAGATTACGAGCACGTTTACGAACCTGACGGCGTTTCAGAATATCCGCCTGGCGATTTTGTCGAAAGACGGGATTCGATTCAATCTGTTGAGGCGCGTGGATAAGATGAAACGATTGACCGACGAGACGGATGAGATGCTCAAGCGGATCAATTTGTACGAGGACCGCAACACACCGGCCAGCGCGTTGTCTTACGGGAAGTCGCGGGCGCTGGAGATCAGCATGGCGTTGGCGACGGACCCGGAACTGGTGCTGCTCGACGAATTTGCGGCGGGGATGTCGAAGGAAGAGACCCAGGATGCGGTGGCGCTGATCCAAAAGCTGACGGCGGGAAAGACCGTTGTCCTCATTGAGCACGACATGGATGTGGTCTTTAACCTGGCGGACCGGATCACCGTTTTACACTACGGGAAGATTCTGGCGACGGGCAAACCGCAGGAGATCCGCAACAATCAGGCCGTGAAGGATGCCTATCTTGGCGATCTGGAGGTATAAACCTATGTTACTGGAAGTACGAGACTTGAATACCCATTACGGGCCCAGCCATGTGCTGCAGGGGATTAATCTGGATGTTGCCGAAGGCGAGCTGGCGGCGCTTCTGGGGCGAAACGGCATGGGCAAGAGCACCACGCTCAAGAGCATCATGGGAATGGTAAAACCGACGTCGGGATCGGTAAAGTTTGAAGGCAAGGAAATCGCAGGGCTGCCGCCCTACCGGGTGGCGCGCGCCGGAATCGGGTACGTTCCCGAGGAAAGAAGAATCTTTCCGAAACTGAGTGTTCTGGACAATCTGCTGTTGGGCGTCAAGGACGGCCGGACGGGAGATCCAAAGGATCCGAATGTCTGGACGGTGGAGCGGATTTTCCATCATTTTCCGAAATTGAAGGAGCGGACGCATCAGCTCGGCGGCCTCTTGTCGGGCGGGGAGCAGCAGATGCTGTCCATCGGGCGGTCGCTCATGGGAAATCCGAAACTTTTGCTGGTGGATGAACCATCGGAAGGGCTGGCGCCGATCATGGTTCAGGAGGTGCGCAATGTTCTGGCCGACATCAACAAGGCGGGGGTCTCCGTTCTCCTGGTGGAGCACAACCTGAAGGTGGCCCTGTCGCTGGCCGGCCGCGTCTACCTGATGTCGAAGGCCTGCATCGGCTGCCAGGTCACCGCCGAGGACGTCAAAAACAACCACGATATACGCGCTAAATATCTCGAAGCGTAAGGCATAAAAGCATCTCAAAAAAGGAGGCAAACGTGGCGGGTGAATACAGCAAGGTCATGAGTGTTCATGATGCAATCAGTAAGTTTGTACGCGACGGCGATGAACTGGTCATTGGAAATTACACCGTCGGCAGTTGCGCGGAGCTCGTTTATGAAGTCGTCAGGCAGAAGCGGAAAGGGCTGACGATTTATTCGCAATCCGGTATCTTTGACGTGGAAGTTCTGGTCGGTGCGGGATGCGCCGATAAACTGGTCAGCACATATGTGCTGCGGGCGGGAGGCAAGAACGGCGGCTCGGCCGTGGAGCGGGCGATGAATGCCGGAACCTTGCAGGTCGAAGACTATACCAACTTTCAGTACAATGCCCGAATGGTGGCAGGTATGCACGGTTTTTCCTATATCCAGGTGTTGGAAGGCGCCATCGCAACGGATATTTTCCGAAAGCGCAGTTTCATGGGAGAAAACAAGTTTCGCATCATCAAATGCCCCTATACAGGTAAAGAAAATCTGACAGTGCCCGCGGCCAATCCAGATGTCTGCATTGTGCATGTGCAGCGCTGCGACAGGTTGGGTAACGCTCAGTACTGGGGCGCTTTGGGCAGTGTTGCCGCGGCTGCCCTGGCGAGCCGTCGGATCGTGGTATCGTGCGAAGAAATCGTCGATCATGACATCATTCAATCCAGCCCTCACCTGACGATCATTCCCGCCTATCGTGTCGATGCGGTCTGCGAGGTGCCCTGGGGTGCCAATCCCACAGAAGTTCTGGGCTACTATAATATGGACCAGTTCATGTACGGTCTATTTCTGATGATGGACGGAACGGCCGACGGGTTGAAGGCCTGGATGGACGAGTGGGTGTACAGATGTGAGAACCGGGCCGCCTATATTGATCACTATGTCCGGAAATTCGGAAGCAGGTATCTCGACGGCATCCGCTGCAAATCCTACTATTCGGCACCGGCCAATTATGGATCAGCGTTTACCACGCGCTGGGACAAAGATGGCCGGGAACGGGCCATCGGCATGACCCTTCCGGAATTTGAACAGACACTGAAGGAAAGGGGGAAACTCTATGAGTAAACCCTATAC
>CAZDYR010000177.1:0-1551 GCA_964509625.1 uncultured Smithella sp.
GTCCAGACCGACCGGAAAAGGAACAAGACCTGTAAACCGCTGACCCCAGACACAGGCGGCGTGCATCGCGGCATCCAGCACAAAAGGAGACCCCAGGACGGTGTCATCCGCTTCTCCCGAACCTCCCGAGACAGAAGCAAACGCGCCTTCTTTTGAAACCGCGAGATCTCCGGTAATGTTCTGATAGGAGGCGCCAAACGGGATCAATTCGCGGTAAACCGAAACGGAGGGGATATGAATACACGCGCCCGCCGGATCCCGGGCCTCCCGAAAAGCCATGGTTGGCGTCAAAGAAGCCGCATGCTGGACAAATGTCACATACGCGTGTTCCAGGATCCTGCTCATGGGACTGCTTTTGATCTTCATTACGGTCAGCAGCGAGGCTTTGATGCCTTCTGATGAGTTTTCGATCTCAACTTGCGCGTCTTGGGTTTCAACCTTGGGATCGATGGCCAGCATCCTGGGAAATTGCGCAAAAGCCTGATTGTGAAGCGCCGCCTGAGGATAGTGGGTTCTTACTGCGCGCGCCAGCGCGATCAGCGTTTCCACGGCGGGCAATACCGCTTTGCCTTCAAAAAAATGATCGCGCAAATAGGACTTGATCTGAAGCGTAAAAGGAAAGCGCTTTTCTATATTTTTTCGGGAAAGGTCTGCCATAATCGAACCGTCTTCGGATCCACCGCCACGGGCCTGCCGGCCGCGCTGGCCGCGCAGTGTTTGGTAAATCCCGTGCACACCAGATATCCTTTTTCCGCGTGGGTAATCACATAGTCGAACTGGAGTCTGACCCGTTCCAGATTGACCGGCCGGGTGTAGATGTGCATGACGTCATCGTAGAACAGAGACTGATAAAACGACACCCCCAGATCATAAATCGGATAGACATAACCGCTTTCTTCAATTTCCTTGTAAGGATACGCAACATCGCGCATGAGCGACGTGCGCCCGTATTCAAAATAGCGCAGATAATTGGAATGATAAACGACCTGCGAGCGGTCCGTATCGGCATACAATACACGGTACACGGCGCGATGCCAGATGAGCCCGGTGGTTCGATCACGGACAATCCGTTCATCCTGGCGGTAGACTTCGGGAACAAATGGTTTGGGTTTCATCTCAGACTCCTCGGAAAATCACGCAGCAGTTTGTCCCGCCGAATCCAAACGCGTTGGACAGAGCGATTTCATATTTCTGTTTACGGGCAAAATTCGGCACGACGTCAATGTCGGCAAATTCCGGATCGGGAAAATGATTGATGGTCGGTAGAATGACCCCTTGGCGCATCCCTTCAATCGTCAGGGCCGCTTCGATAGCTGCGGTTGCCCCCAGCGTGTGCCCGAGCTGGGATTTGTTGGACGATACAGGAATATTTTCTATGCTCCTGCCGAATACTTCCCGCAGGCATTTGATTTCCGTCCGGTCTCCCTTGGGGGTGGATGTGCCGTGGGCATTGACATATTGCACATCGGCAGGTTTCAGGCCTGCGTCTTCAATCGTTTCCCGCAAGGCCCGGACAATCGTTACCGGATTGGGACTCGTGTAATGATAGGC
>CAZDYR010000177.1:1561-5652 GCA_964509625.1 uncultured Smithella sp.
GCCGATCCCCATCACCTCCGCCCTCGGCGTCAGGCCATGCGCTTTGATCGCCTCTTCGGCCGCCAACACGACAACGCCCGCGCCTTCGGAGAGGACAAACCCCCGGCGGTCCAGACTGAAAGGACGCGAGGCCTGCGCCGGATCGGCCGAGGCCCGGTCATTGGCATGGACTTTGATCGTTGCGTTCATATTGGCAAAGCCGTGAATCAGCTCCGGCAGAATAGGCGCGTCCGCGCCGCCGGCCAGGACAAAATCACAATCCCCGTCGCGGATCATCCGCGCCCCGATACCGATCGCGTGATTGCCGGACGCGCAGGCACCCTGCGGAGAGAAAATAGGGCCGGTGAATTTCAGCAGCATGCCTGCCTTTCCCGACGGTACATTGGCGCATAAGTTTGGCAGCAGGTAGGGGCTCACGCGCAGGGGGCCGCGGTGTTCCAGGTCGTGCATGGCCACACGATACGCGTCCGACCCGTTGAGCGCCGATCCGATCAGACAGGCCATCCTGGGCGCGACGGCATCATTTATCGTAATGCCCGCATGGGCAAGAGCGTCCCTGCATACCGCCATTGTCAGAATTACAAAAGCCGCGTTCCAGTTATACACTTCCTTGGCGTCCGTAAAATCCAGCTCCAGGGGAAACCAGTCCGGTATTTCGCCCACAACGTCGCAGGCTGACTCCACCTTGCAGCGCGTAACCTTGCGAAATCCCGCCTCGCCCTTCAGGGCGCGCTGCCAGGTTTTTTCAAATGTACCGCCCAGGGGCGTTGCTGTTGCGTAGCCGACAACAAATACTCTGCGATTGAGTGGTGCCTTCATCCATTATCCTTTTAACTCGTAGCTCGTGGCTGGTAGCTAGTGGCGCCAGCGCAGGACAGTATTTTTACTACGAGCTATGAGCTATTTACCTTTTACCTTAAACCATGAACCTTGAACCTTTTCTATAGCCTCTATCCTATTCTTTTCAGAACGATGCAGGAGTTGCACCCGCCGAATCCAAACGCGTTCTTCAGCAC
Source organism: uncultured Smithella sp. (assembly GCA_964509625.1). GTDB lineage: Bacteria > Desulfobacterota > Syntrophia > Syntrophales > Smithellaceae > UBA8904. The sequence goes on from CAZDYR010000177.1 coordinate 2,578, forward strand.
ATATTCCTGCCTCAGGGCTCTGGCGCCTTCCGGAACGCAGTCAAGCACAATGGCAGGATCATTAACGTAATTGATCGTCGGAAGCACAGTATCCCGGAGCATCCCCTCCATGGCCAGAATTGTTTCAATGGCGGAAGAAGCGCCCATTGCATGTCCCAGCTGCGACTTGTTGGCCGATACCGGTGGAATCTTTTTACCGAAGATATTGACCAGCGCGTCCGCCTCCACTTTATCTCCGATTCTGGTGGATGTCGCATGGGCATTGACGACGTCAATATCCTGCGGATCCACGCCGGCGCTTGCCAGGGTCAGTTCAATACATTTTTGCACGGTTGAGAGGTTCGGCGCAACAAAATGGCTGGCATCCGATGTCATGGCAAAACCCGCCATTTCAATTTTTGCGGAAAGCCCGTGCGCCTTCGCGAATTCCTCCGAGGCCAGAATGATACAGCCTGCCCCTTCGGACACTACAAATCCTCTGCGATTGACCGAAAACGGCCGGCTGGTTTTTTCCGGCTTTTCGTGAGGCTGGCCTTCTTTCGGACGGTACGCACCGTTCATGGTGGCGAAGCCGGCCAGAATCGGCTCGACCAATGGAAAATCGACAGCGCCGCAGATCACCACATCCGCGAGGTTCTGTTTAAGCATCATGTCCCCGACGATCATGGACGTAACACCGGTTGCGCAGGCCGTGATGGTGGCGCTGATGGGGCCGGTGGCCTTGGTCAGGATGGAAACCTTGCCGCCCACCATGTTGATGCAGGAATTGGGATTGGCAAAAGGGTGCGGCATTTTGTGTTCGGCGATCATCTGGCGATCCGCTTTTAATACCGCGTCCTGGCCGCCGACAGCCGAACTGAAGGTAACAGCCACACGCGGCGCGATGTCGGGCGTGATCGTAACGCCGCTTTTTGCAAGCGCCCGATGAACCACCAGAAGCGCGTGTTTGAAAATCGGCGATGTCCAGTGCGCCATCTCGCGCGGCTGGAGGAACGGATAGGGTTTGACATCAATATCATCCACCTGACCCGCGACACGGACGGGGAAATCTTCAGGAAGCGGAAAGCGTGTCAAAGGAACAATGCCGCATTCACCATGAACGGCGCGCTGCCACTGGGTTTCCAGTTCTGTTCCCAGCGATGAAACAGCGTCGTAACCCAATATGAGAGTCTTTCCCGACATGAAAATTTTATCCCTTTAAATTAACAAAGTAATCCATTTAACGTTCTCAACATGAGGCGTCATCATGCAAGAGCTTTGCAAAAATTTCAATTTATATTTTTTTGATTTTTCAAGGAAGAAAACAGATTATGTCTGAAGCCTTTAGCCTTTAGCCTTTGACCTTTTTTTTCACCACGGAATAAACCGGTAGAGTTTGGCGAACATTTCGTACACTTCAATCCAGTTTTGCAGATCTTTCGTGCTGTTCATGTGGTCGCGCTTATTGACCATAATCCAGCTCATGTGCGCCGCGCCGTCCTTGCAGGTGGCGCAATCGCGGGTGGCTGAGGTGCAGCAACGGTGAACGGTTTGAAGATCGGCCGCCCAGCGGTAAAAATGAATGAGCCGGCGCACGGGAGGCTTGCGGTTATCCATGGATTCGGTCACCGACGGGCATTCACGCCAGCCGAAGCTCCTTCCCTGCATGATGCCGGTGGTAATGACCTCATGATAATACTTGCTGGATATGACAGCCTGCGGGTAGCAGTCCAGCATCTCGTCCATCTCGAAGCGCAGATCACGCAGTTCTTCCGGCTTCCAGGAAAAACCGTCGACCCCTTCATCGTTGGACAGGAGTTGCAGGTGCACCTTCAGGCCGACATCGTTGATGCGCCGGATCACCGGTTCAATTTTGCCCACTTGTTTGGGCGTTACGGTGTAGAGGTAATAGGTGTAGGGATCACCTTCGTAATTTTTGCTGGAAATGGCGAATGTATCCTTGCCGCGCAGAATTTTCTCGTCCTCGCCGCCGCCCCAGAGCGATATCCCCACCATCATGTCCGGAAATTTTTCCCGCGGCACTTTGATCAGGCCATTGGTCGCGCAATAAGTCGGGATGCGTCTGTAGAAAGCGTCCAGGCGATCCATGCACAAGGTGGGCTCACCCCCGATGAGAATGGCCAGATTCACGCCGCGTTCTTTTTCTTTATCAATAAAGGCCTCCCACTTGCGGATATCCATCTCTTCCTGCACGTGATGTTCGCCGGAGGAAAAGAAAAAACAGCCCTTGCAGCGCAGATTGCAGCGATTGGTCAAATCATAGATAGAACTGCGGATATTGAGATTGGAAATCCGTCGGTAACGGTTGTACCATTCTTTATCCAGCAGAGAACTTATGGTTTTCATATATCAATCCTGATCGGGAACTTGCGTTTTTCCATTCTAGCGCGCGGGAGGCGGCGGTTCCACCACTTCATCGCAAAGATTCTCGCCCTTTTCATATCCCATGACCCAGACTGCCAGGTAGGTGTCGACATAATCCAGCCAGGATTTAAACGTCTCGGGTGTGACGACATGGCGGTAAAGCCTCGCGGTCACCACCGCGGACCCGGCGGCATAATGCCGGCAATCGGCGCAATCCGTGTCCGGCACGCAACAGGCCACAGAGCGGTCCCAGTTCAAGTCCGTCCGATACTGGCGGAAAGAGCGCCCCAGCCCGATGTCCTGCGACGGGTTGCAGCGCGGGTAAGAGCAGCCGTATAAATCATGCAGGCCCAGAAGCGACGTATGGGCGACGGCGTTGTAGACAGAGAATAAGACATTGTCCGGATACTGATGCAACAGCGTTATCATCGACTGGCGGGTTTGCGCCAGTGACGCGGGATGATGCCGCAGATTACCCTCATACCCGACGGGAGACGAAAAAACATTGAAGGTCAGTTTGCAGTCATGCGCCGCCAGTTCGGCCGCTACTTCATGCGCCTCTTCAATATTCTCCCGGGTGTAGGTATACACAAAAACCGCACGCGGGTCGTTTTGGTAGTTTTCCACCTGCTTTTTTAAAAGATTTTTAGCCCTGCGGACTCGTTCACTCGTCCGGTCGTTCCCCCAGACAGAAATATGAATTTTATAGCG
>CAZDYR010000178.1:0-5632 GCA_964509625.1 uncultured Smithella sp.
TAATTCTTGACAAGATAAAAAAAAGAAGAAAAAATTCAAATTTCGAACAACCCATAAAAAAGTCATTATTTTGTACTATCGTGCAAAAAATCCTCAATTTATAATTCAAGCACCTTTCGGGGTCGAACCCGTTATCAAGGAGGATAAGGTAGTATGAAAAGGTTAATTATTGTTTTGTTGCTCATCTCGGCTTTGCTGTTCCCGGCGTTTTCCGCCGGTGCTGACGCATCATACAGTGGAAAGGTTATGCTGTATTCCTCGACCGGCGAGGATGTCGTAATCGCTCTCAAGAATGCTTTTCAGGCAAAGTATCCGAATGTCAAACTGGATTACTATTCCGCCACTTCCGGCAAGTGCGTCACAAAACTCTCGACGGAATTCCAGTCCAAGTCCGTAACTTGCGATCTCGCCTGGCTCGCGGATCCCTCGGCGATGATCAACCTCAAGGCTGGCAATCACCTTGTCCAGTACCTGTCTCCATTCGCGGCAGGCGTGGACCCCAAGTTCAAGGACGCCGAAGGCTACTATACCGGGGCTCGTTTGTTGATCATGGGCATTACGTTTAGCACGACATCGTGTTCGGACAAGGAAGCCCCTTACAACTGGGACGGGCTTCTCGCCCCGAATTTCAACAAGCAGTTGATCATGACAGACCCGACCGGTTCGGGTTCGACAAAAGCGCTTGTCTATGCGATGACCCGCAATCCCAAATACGGCTGGGACTACTTTAAAAAGTTGGGCGAGATGGGCACGGAGCTTCAATCGAGTTCGGGTGCGACAAACAACGCTGTCGCAGCCGGTTCGTACAAGGTAGCCTTCGGCGTTGATTACAATACCAAAAACCTTATGGCTGAAGGTTCTCCGATCGGCTGGCATGATACCAAGGATATTGTCGCCGTGCCTTGTCCGATCGCAATTCCGGTCGGAGCTCCGCACGAAAAGCTTGCGAAGCTTCTGTATGACTTCATTCTGGATCCGAACGGCGGCCAGAAGCTGCTTACGCAGTACAATATCACGCCAATCGTCGACGGCGTCGAACTTCCTGCCGGAATGCTGACCGCCACCGAAGTAGCTTCAAAAGCGCTTCCGATCGATTGGATCGATCTCGCCAAAGTCAGCAACAAGCTTCTTGACCAGTTCGACTCATACTTCAAGAAACAAAAGTAATCAATGTCGTTTCGAATCGGCGTGCTGGATGTACGGCATCCAGCACGCGTCGTTTTCAGGGGGTGATGTGTGGAAAAAGTCGAACTGGAAGGTATTTGCGTAAGCTATGGTGAGCATATGGTCCTCAGGGATCTCTCGCTGAAGATCGAACCGGGCCAGATCATCGGCATCGTAGGTCCCTCGGGTTGCGGAAAGACCACCATCGCCAGGGCAATCTGCGGTTTCATCAAGCCGCAACAGGGAACGATAAAAATTGACGGAAAGACCATGTTCAGTCACAAAGACAGGGTCGACATCCCTCCCGAACAAAGGCATATCGGTGTGGTGTTTCAGGATTATGCCATCTGGCCACATCTCAGCGTCTACGACAACATCGCATATCCGCTGAAAAAGCGCGGGTTGCCAAAGGAAGAGATAAGCCCTCGGGTACACTATGCCCTGGAACAGGTCAACATGGTGGCTTACGAGAAGTATATGCCTTCCCAACTTTCCGGCGGACAGCAGCAGAGAGTCGCGATCGCGCGAGCTCTGACATCATCCAGCGATTTTCTCATCATGGATGAACCGATTACGAACCTCGACGCCAAGCTCCGCGAGCAGATGCTTGTCGAAATACGCATACTGCAGCAAAGGCTGGGTACCACGATAATCTACATCACGCATGATCAGGAAGCCGCGATGCAGTTGTGCGACAAGATAGTGATCCTTGCACCCGATGGGTCGATCGCCCAGATTGGATCCGATGAGGAAATCATCAGGAATCCCGCAAACCGGTTTGTCTTTCAGTTCATAGGGGTATCAAACTTCATCCCTGTGGTGATCGACGACGGCAAAGCATTCTTTGACCTTGAAAAGAAAATTCCATACAAATCCCATATTCCCGGGAAAATGACGGGAACAAAGGCGATGCTGGGTATCAGGCCGATGGATATCGTATTTGATGAGGACAGTCCCGTACGCGCGACCGTTGCGCAGGCGATTTTCCTGGGCAATATGTATAACTATTTTGTCCGGCTTCCGGGAATGGAAATCCGGGTCCAGCAGATCGCCATTTCCGAAAACGCGAAATCCTATTCGGAGGGACAGGAGGTTGGGCTTGCTTTTCTCGAGGAAAGATATTTTGAAAGGGAGGATGCGTGATGTTTTCCAGAGCCATAAACCGTGATCTGGCACATCTTGAGGGCAAAGGGGGCTTTTCCCTTGACCGATTGATGATCATTCTCTGTTACATCGCCCTGATCACCGTGGTCATCCTTCCCGTATTCATGATTCTCTATTACGCGTTCTGGGACGGAACAAAGATTGACATTGCCATGTTCAAGCAGGTCATATTCCAGAAAAGCAACATCCGCTCCATGTGGAACACCTTGGTGATAGGAGTTTTCTCAACCGCCCTCGCCACCGCGGTCGGAGTGTTCTTCGCCTGGCTTTTAGGACGGAGCGACATCCCCATGAAGGGCTTGATGAAGTTCCTGTTCTCCATTCCTTTCATGATCCCGCCGTTTCTCGCCGCGATGTCATGGGACATGATGTTCTCGGGCCGCGGAGGATATGTGAACAAAGCCCTGATGTCTCTTTTCAATCTGACGAAGGCTCCGTTCAATATCAACAGTGTGGCCGGTATCATTGTTATTGAAGTCGTCTACTACTTCCCCTTCGTCTACATGCAGGTCGTCAGCGCACTCGAGCGCATGGACCCCACCCTTGAGGAAAGCGCGAGAATAGCCGGAGCCAGCCAGCTGTATGTAATCAGAAGGATTACTCTTCCCCTTACTATTCCCGCTATTTCGTCCGGGATGCTTCTGGTGCTCATAACTTCTTTGTCGAATTACGGTATCCCGGCGATGCTGGGGTATTCCCAGAGTATTTTCACATTGCCCACGATGATCGTCGAACTGATGAACCGTGCCGGAGGAAGTTTCGAGGGCATCAGACAGTCAGCCGCCCTCTCCATCGTTCTGGTGTTCATCGTCTCCATCGCACTTCTGGTGCAGAGACGTCTTCTGACCCACGGGCGATACGACATTATCAAAGGAAAATCCATGCGCCCCATGCTCATCAAGCTCAGGGGGGCCAAGTATCCGCTTCTTGCGTTCTCGCTGCTGTTTCTGAGCCTTATTGTCGTTGCCCCCATCGTCATGATCATCCTGGTCAGCTTTGTGAAAGCATATGGTCTGCCGTTCCTTGCCAAGAACCTTACGCTGGCCAATTTCCGCAGAATCTTCGTGGGTAACATCATGGTCCGGGATTCGGTGAAAAATTCGCTGTTTCTGGCATTCTCGGCAGCTTCCTTCTGCCTGCTTCTGGGAACGATGCTTGCCTATGTCATCTACAAGGTAAAACCGAAGGGAGGCACTGCCCTTGAAATGATGGCTGTTCTTCCCTATTCCTTACCCGGAACCGTCATGGCCATCGGGTGTATTCTTGCCTGGTCGGGAGCCTTCTTCGGGATCACGTTGTACAACACCATTTGGATTATCCTTGTCGCCTACATCGCAAGGTACCTGTCGTATGTGCTCAAATCCAGTTCCGCCGCATTGCAACAGGTCCACGGTTCGCTTGAGGAGGCTGCGAGGTCCTGCGGGGCTTCGCACATGCAGACGCTCAAGGACGTTACCCTGCCCTTGATCAAGCCTGCCATGATTTCAGGGTTCTTTTTGGTATTTCTTCCCTGTATGAGGGAACTGACAACGTCAATCCTTCTTTACGGACCCAAAAGCAGGACGCTGGGGGTCGCCATCTACCAGTTGAGAATCAACGGTCAGATAGCTCCCGCGGCAGCCCTTTCGGTGGTCACGATCACGCTGATCATTATCTGCAACAACATTGTCAAGGCTATCACCAGAGATAAAAAGAGAGGATGACATGAACCAGATAGTTCTTGAACATGTGACAAAGTCATTTACCACAAAATCCTTGGGAACGGTTGTCGCGGTCAGGGATTTCAACCTCTCCGTGAAAAAGGGCGAGTGTTTCTCCTTCCTCGGTCCCTCGGGCTGCGGAAAGACCACCACGCTTCGCATGATCGCTGGTTTCGAAGACCTCTCCGAAGGTTCGATCTATCTCGGCGGCAGGCTTGTTTCGGACAAGAGGAAAAATATCTATCTTCCACCGGAAAAGCGGGAATTGGGAATGGTTTTCCAAGCCTTTGCCGTATGGCCTCATCTGAATGTCTATGAGAACGTGGCCTTCCCTCTGAAGGTAAAAAAGCGCCCGCACTCAGAGATAAAAAAGCGTGTAGCGCTGGCCCTTCACCACTGCGACCTTGACGGACTTGAAAAAGTTTATCCTTCCGACCTTTCCGGCGGTCAGCAGCAAAGAATTGCCCTGGCCAGAGCGATAGTGGTCAATCCCGATGTCATGCTCCTCGATGAGCCGCTTTCAAATCTCGACCCACATCTGCGTGAATCGATGCGCTTTGAAATCAAAAGGCTTCAGAAAGAATTCGGATTTACCATCATTTTCGTCACCCACGATCAGGCGGAGGCCATGGCGCTTTCCGACCGTATGCTGGTGATGGATATGGGAAATATCCAGCAGATCGGAACTCCGCAGGAATTGTATCATAAGCCGGTCAATCGTTTTGTCCACAGCTTCCTCGGACAGTCCAATTTCACTGATGTTGTAATCAGGGACGGAAAAGCCTTTTTGAAAGAAGACGAGTCCAACTTGCTGTTCTCCGGGACTTCATTGGATCTTAAAGGTGATTATGTTATGGCCACAAGACCAAACGCGATCGACCTCAACAGACAGGACGGCTATAAGACGACAATCCTCAAGAGAACCTCAAAGACGGATTTCATGGAGTATCTGGTATCCGTCGGCAAAGGCTCCATCATGGTCCAAACCCCGCATAGGAACTTTTTCAGGGCAGGCGACCCGTGCTTTATCAAGATAAAGGATCCTGCATGGTATAAGCCTGAGAAAAAGGATATTGAAGAAGAACGTGAAAGACGAAATACAATCTAATACGGAGAACGGGATGAAACAAACCGAGCATGGTGGGCGCGCTCTGTTGAAGCTGTAAAAAACATGCGCCGATGGCCGGCATCAAAAATGTATGCCTTCGCCTGATACGAGCCCTTCATAAGCCTTTTTCGTGGTATCGAGATAATTCCCGCTCCTGTCGAGCAGCAAGCCTCTTCCCATGGCGCTCACTATCACCGCGCTGCTATCCTCGCCGAGAAAATCCCGCAGGGTTTCAAGCAGCGCGGGAGCGCCCCGGGCGGGAGCGCTCCTGCCGTCCAGGACCAGATGAATTCTGATCCCCCGTATTCCGCCGCTTTCCATGTGTTTCACCACCGCCGCGCCTTCTCTCATATTCCCATGCGAGCTTTTTTCCGACAACATCAGGACCACATGGGGCCTGACTTTTTCCTTACGACATTTTTCCACGATTTGGATCAGCGTCTCATTACGGCGCAAGTCCCCGTTTCCCACCGCGGTGGATATTCTCAATTCATCC